>CAZXIQ010000085.1:0-7697 GCA_964640785.1 uncultured Bacteroidaceae bacterium
TTGAAACGGAGTATAACAAACTTTATATAATATTATGTCGAACTCACGTTAATATTATGTCGAACTCACGTTAAATACAATAAGGGATTATAAAAAAATACCCGGCGCGATTAAACCTTTGCAACAAAAAAATGTCAGAGAAATTAATGAGTATTTTAAAATAAATATAAATGAAAAAATTCGTATCGTTACTTATTCTTTTTATCGCCATTGCCATAGCAACAAATGCGCAGACAGCAAAAGGGGTCATACAAGGTATTCTCATTGATGCCAAGAGCAAAGAGCCTATTGAATTTGCCTCGGTAGCACTTATTCCACAGGGGACAACAGCCCCGGTAACAGGTTGCAACACCGAAGAGAACGGCTCATTCATCATCACCGGAGTAAAAGCCGGCAATTACACCCTGCAATTCTCTTTTGTAGGATATTTGACAGACACACAAAAAGTTACCATCGCCACAAACAGCAGCAAGGTAAATGTTGGAAAAATTTCCCTCAAACAGGATAAAAAACTGCTGAAAGAGGTTGTTGTATCGGAACAACGTTCACAAATGAGTTTCGAAATTGACAAGCGTGTGTTTACAATAGACCAGAGTATAGCCTCTACCGGCGGTTCGGCCACCGATGTACTCACAGACATTCCCTCGGTGGAGGTCAGCAACGAAGGAGCAGTGTCGCTACGAGGCAGCGAAAGTGTCACTGTGTGGATAAACGGAAAAGCATCGGGGCTCACATCCGACAATCAAGGCGACATTTTGCAACAAATGCCCGCCGAGAGCATAGAAAAGATTGAGGTTATCACAAACCCCTCGGCCAAGCACTCCCCCGAAGGTACCGCAGGAATAATAAACATTGTACTTAAACGCAACCGCAAGGCCGGACACGATGGCAGCATACAGGCCGGAGCCAACAGCAAAGGCGGCTACAATGCAAGCGGAAACATAAATTACAGCAGTGGTAAATTCGACGCCTATGCAAGCCTGAACTACCGTTCACACAAAAGAGACAACGGCGGAAAAACATACACCCGATATTTCGACAGAGAAAGCTACCAACTGCAAACAAGCGACGGCAAACGTGAACATAATAACCTTTTCGGGCGCGCAGGATTCACATGGCACCCCACAAGCAAAGATGACATTTACGTAAACCTCAGCACCATGCTCGGCGGAGGTGAGAACAGAAACACCCTCATTGCCAACAGCGGGAATTTAAACTCATCGGATATTACAAGCCGACGCACACGTATCACCGACGGCGAAAATAAGCCACGAATGTACAATTTCGAAGGAGGATACACACACAAATTCAGCGACAGCCACTTCATCGACCTTTCCATAGGCCACAATATCTGGAATATGAAAAATGAAACATCGTACGACCAGACTATGGAAAACATTTCAACCGGAACAATATTCGACAGCTATCAGTTCCAGAAAAGCAAAATGAATAACCACTCGACCGAGGTTAAACTCGACTATGAAAATAAACTCAGCGAGAATGCCCGCATCGAGGCAGGGTACAGCGGCCGTTTTTCGAGCGACGAAAGCCCTGTATTCACCTACAACGACAAAGAGCACACATCCATCGACGAAAATCTTTTCAACAGATTCATTTACAAGCAGAATACCCACGCATTGTACGGAACATATTCGGGCAGAATAAACAAATTCGGCTATCAGGTTGGCCTGCGCGGTGAATATTGGCAGACAAAAACCCGTTCGCTCAACTGGGCACAAGAGAGCAACGGCACAACACCCGCATATACAAAAAAAGATTTCTTCTCGCTCTTCCCCAGCCTGTTCCTATCGTACAGCATGAACGGCGGACACGAGATTCAAGCAAACTACACACGACGCCTGCGTCGTCCGTGGGGAGGACAGCTAAACTCATTCAGCAACATCACCGACTCGACAAACATTTCGTTCGGTAACCCCGACCTTACCCCCGAATACTCCAACGCATACGAACTGAACTACATAAAAAACTGGGACAAGCACACACTCTCTGTCTCGGGCTACTACCGCACCACAGAAGATGTAATTGAGCGCATCAGCTACAACGTAGGCAATATTATTTATACGACAAGCGAAAATGTTGCAAGTTCAAACTCGGCCGGTCTTGAAATTATAGGCAAAAACCGTTTGTGGAAAAAGCTCGACCTTACAACAACCGTAAACCTGTTCTATTACAAACTTGACGGATTCAGCTACACAATAAACGAACAGACCATTGTAGGCGAAGAGGATGAAAATTTCTCGTGGAACGCACGAATGACAGCAAGCTACATGCTGCCTTGGGGAATAACCATGCAAGCAACGGGACGTTACGACGCACGACGCATAGTGGCACAAGGACACCGCAAAGCCAACTACTCGTTAGACCTTGGACTGCGCAAGGCATTCGATGAACATTGGAGCCTCAGTGTAAGCGCACGCGACATACTCGACTCGCGCCGTTGGCACACAATCACCGGTAGCGAAAGTTTCAGTCGTGACGCCAAGAATTGGCACGGCGGACGCACCGTAAACGCAACACTCACATACAGTTTCGGCAACATGAAAGCCAAAAAGCCGACCAAAAAACAAAGTGAAAACATGAACAATTACAACGGTTACGGCGAAGAGATGGAATAAACACCGCTCAACGAAACAAACTAATCATTTAGGCAAATATTTGTGAAACAACTACAAATATTTGCCTAAATATTTTTTGTTTTCACAAATGTTTGCGAAATTTGAGGCGTATATAAAACAAATATGCAAAAGAATAAAAAATAATAAACAATTTTTTGACCATTACCATCATGGCAGAACAGACAAAAACCAAAGACCTTGACCAAGTAATCGTACGTTTCTCGGGCGACTCGGGCGACGGCATGCAATTGGCAGGAAACATTTTTTCAACAATATCGGCAACGGTAGGAAACGACATCTGTACATTCCCCGATTACCCGGCAGACATACGCGCCCCGCAAGGAGTGCTGACCGGTGTTTCGGGCTTTCAGGTACACATCGGAGCCAATAAAGTATTAACCCCCGGTGACGCATGCGACGTGCTTGTGGCAATGAACCCCGCAGCTCTAAAGACACAATACAAATATTGCAAGCCCACAGGCGCAATAATCATCGACTCGGACTCCTTTACGGCAAAAGACCTTGAGAAAGCAGAATTCAAGACCGACGACCCCATTGCCGAGCTTGGAATAAAGAATGACATTATCAGTTGCCCCATTTCATCAATGTGCGTGGAGAGCCTTAAAGATAGCGGCCTCGACAACAAAAGCATGTTGCGTTGCAAAAATATGCTCGCATTAGGCATTGTTTGCTGGATATTCGACCGCGACCTTAAACTCGCCGAGGGCATGATAAGAAACAAATTCGCCAAAAAGCCCGAAATTGCCGAGGCTAACATAAAAGTGCTTAACGACGGATACAATTTTGGACATAATACACACGCCTCCATCGCACACACCTATCGCATTGAGAGCAAAGGCGAAAAAGCAAAAGGCCTTTACATGGACATCAACGGCAACAAAGCCACCGCATACGGACTTATGGCAGCAGCCGAAAAAGCAGGCCTGAAACTATTCCTCGGTTCGTACCCCATCACTCCTGCAACAGACATTCTGCACGAACTTGCAAAGCACAAGTCCATGGGCGTGATAACCATGCAGGCCGAAGATGAAATTGCAGGATGCGCATCGGCCGTCGGAGCAGCATACGCAGGAGCATTGGCATGTACATCTACCTCAGGCCCGGGCGTATGCCTGAAAAGTGAGGCCATAAACCTTGCAGTAATCACAGAGCTTCCCTTGGTGATAATAAATGTACAGCGTGGAGGCCCCTCGACAGGCCTTCCCACAAAGTCGGAGCAGACAGACCTGTTACAAGCACTCTTCGGACGCAACGGCGAGAGCCCGCTACCCGTGATTGCAGCAACCTCGCCCACCGACTGTTTCGATGCAGCATACAATGCCTGTAAAATAGCAGTGGAACACATGACCCCCATAGTGCTACTCACCGACGCCTTTATAGCCAACGGTTCGGCAGCATGGAAACTCCCCGACATCAACGAATTTGCCGACATTAAGCCCAATTTCGTAACACCCGCAATGGCCGAAGGCTGGACACCCTACATGCGCAACCCCGAAACAGGCGCACGCTATTGGGCAGTACCCGGAACACCGGGCTTCATGCACCGCATCGGCGGACTTGAGAAGAGCAACGCAACAGGTGCAATATCCACAGCACCCGACAACCACGAACTTATGGTGAAACTGCGTGCCGAAAAGGTTGAACGCATAGCCGACGACATTCCCAATGTAGAGGTATACGGCGCCGACGACGCAGAACTGCTCATAGTAGGATTCGGCGGCACATACGGCCATCTGCGCGAGGCTGCAGACGAGCTCAACAAACAGGGTAAAAAAGTTGCGCACGCCCACTTCACATACATCAACCCCCTGCCCCGCAACACAGCCGAGGTTATGCGCCGTTACAAGAAAGTTGTTGTTGCCGAGCAGAATCTCGGACAATTTGCAGCATTCCTGCGCATGAAAATAGACGGATTCAACCCCTATCAATACAACGAAGTAAAAGGACAGCCCTTCACCGTATCGAATCTGGTGGAGGCATTCACAAAAATAATGGAGGAATAAGCCATGAGCGAATATACAGTACAAGATTTTAAATTCGGACAACCACGTTGGTGTCCGGGTTGCGGCGACCACTCTTTCTTGGGCGCACTGCACAAAGCGATGAGCGAACTTGGGATTGCCCCACACCAAACGGCTGTTATATCGGGTATCGGCTGTTCGTCACGCCTGCCCTATTACATGAACACCTACGGATTCCACACAATTCACGGCCGTGCGGCAGCCATCGCCACAGGCGTTAAAATTGCCAACCCCGAACTTACAGTATGGCAAGTATCGGGCGACGGCGACGGCCTTGCAATCGGCGGTAACCATTTTATACATGCCGTAAGACGCAACATAGACCTAAACATGATACTGCTGAACAACCGTATCTACGGCCTTACAAAAGGACAGTACTCCCCCACTTCGGCACGCGGCTTTGTAAGTAAGTCGTCGCCCTACGGAACGGTGGAAGACCCCTTCACACCCGCAGAATTGTGTTTCGGTGCACGCGGACGATTCTTTGCACGTTGCGTGGCAACAGACATGCCCGTTGCCATTGAGTGCTTGAAAGCAGCCGCACAGCACAAAGGAGCAGCCGTAACAGAGGTGTTGCAGAATTGCGTAATCTTCAACAACGGCACACACGAGAGTGTTTACAACAAAGAGGGACGAGCAAAAAATTCAATACACCTTGTACACGGCAAGCCCATGATATTCGGCGAGAACAACGAGTATGGCCTTGTGCAGGAAGGATTCGGGTTGAAAGTAGTAAAGATAGGCGAGAATGGAATAACCGAAAATGACATTCTTGTTCACGACGCACACTGCGCCGACACCACCTTGCACCTGAAACTTGCATTGATGCAAGGCCCTGAATACCCCATTGCCCTCGGAGTTATAAGAGACGTTGATGCACCCACATACAACGATTCGATATATGAGCAGATAGAAGAGGTGAAAAAGATGAAAAAGTATCACAACTTCACCGAACTGCTTGCCACAAACGAAACTTGGGAAATTAAATAAAAAACGATTTTCAAAAGCGGTTGCCTTGCAAAGACAGCCGCTTTTTTTCTTAAAAAGAAAGGCCATGAAAAAAAACATACTCACACTTGCGCTGACTGCGTTTACCATCCTATCGTGCACCACACAAGGAGAAAAACTTTACGAGAAACACGCCATAATTCCCGATGGTGCGACACAAGAAGAGATTATAGACATTGCAGCGCGCGTAACCCCCACACGCAACCAGCTCGAGTGGCAACAAATGGAGCTTACAGCCTTTCTGCACTATGGAATAAACACATACACCGACCGCGAATGGGGTAACGGCCGTGAAGACCCTTCACTGTTCAACCCCACAGCTTTCGACGCCAATCAGATTGTGGAGTCGCTGAAGGCCGGAGGGTTTAAACTTATAATTCTCACCTGCAAGCACCACGATGGGTTCTGCCTGTGGCCATCGGAATACACCGAGCACAGCGTAAAAAGCTCGCCCTACAAAGGAGACATTGTAAAAGAGATAAGCGATGCTTGCCGCAAGCATGGAATAAAATTCGGAGTATACCTGTCGCCATGGGACAGAAACGCACCCAGCTATGGTAACTCACCCGAATACAACAAATATTTCATAAACCAATTAACAGAACTGCTGACAAACCATGGCGAAGTGAGCGAAGTGTGGTTCGATGGAGCATGCGGCGAAGGTCCCAACGGTAAAGTACAAGTTTACGATTGGGCTGCAATAACAGAGACCATTCATCGTTTGCAGCCCGAGGCTGTGACAGCCATCTGCGGCGACGACATACGCTGGGTGGGCAACGAGAGCGGCAAAGGACGCGAGTCGGAGTGGAACGTAACCCCTCTTGCCCCGAAGGTATACAAGAACAGCGATGAAATTAGGGAAAAATTAAGTATCGGCGAGACCAGTCGCGACCTTGGCAGCCGCGAACTTATCACAAAGGCCAAAGAGCTTTTCTGGTACGCATCAGAGACAGACGTATCCATACGTCCGGGGTGGTTCTACCACGAAAATCAGAACGACAAGGTGCGCACACTCAAGAACCTTGTCGATATATACTTTTCGTCGGTAGGCAGCAACTCTTCACTGCTGCTTAACATTCCTCCCACGCTCGAAGGCAAGGTACACCCAACAGATTCTATCCGTCTGAAAGAGTTTGGAGATTATCTGCGCAACGCCTTTGCCAAGAATTTTGTAAAGGACGGCGACAGAATAAAAAAGATTGATGCGCAAAAAAGCGTCACATATAAGGTAAGCCCCGAGGCAAAAATAAACTGTGTGATGTTACAGGAAAATATCGCAAAGGGACAGCGTGTGGAAAAGTTCAAGGTGGAACTTCTAATCGACGGACAGTGGATAACCGTCGGACGCGGCACCACAATAGGCTACAAACGTCTGTTGCGTTTCTCGGCGACACAGGCCGAAGAGGTGCGTATAACAATAGAGGAGTGCCGCCGCACAGCCGAGATTCTGCGCATAGGGCTTTTCTATTGCCCCGAGCTTGGCGCTAACAGCAAAAGCACAAAGGAGTACTTCTCTTCATCAGCATGGCAGACACCCGGGAACGATGGCAAAAAGATATTCGACAACGACATTGAGAGTGTATGGAAGAGCAAGGACATGCAACCATTGATAATAGACCTCACAGAGACAAAAGAGATAAAGGGAATAACTTACGTTCCCGCAGAGAATGTAAACAGCGAAGGTACAATAACTAAATACCGCATTTACACAAGCAACAATGGCAGTCTTTGGGAACAAGAGGGCGGTGACAGAGAGTTTGACAACATACGCAATAACCCTATCGCACAAAATGTAAGATTCGAAAAATCGAGGAATATACGTTTTATAAAAATAGAGCCGATGGAAACTACTGACAACAACGGCACGTATACGGTTGCTGAGTTTGGAATAATAATAAAATAATGTCTGTTAGATATAATTTTTTCAGTATGGCGATTGAGGGTTCTTTTTCTTTATAGTTTATTTTACCCTTATAAGCAGTTGCTATTTGAACGGTTGTCGTTTTTTATT
>CAZXIQ010000086.1:0-7596 GCA_964640785.1 uncultured Bacteroidaceae bacterium
AAAGAATATTTACTTAAATATAGCGTATATTTGTTTTTTTCTTCACATTTATAATATTTTTGCGAAAAGAAATACAATTATGGACACCGCTGAAATTAAGAATAAATTGTACAGTATGCGCGACGAAAAATACTCCGGTTTTTCGGCTAAACTTATTCCCGGATTCGAAAAAGAGTATTTTATCGGAGTACGCACCCCACTGTTAAAAGCTTTTGCACGAGAAATTGTCCGTACAAAGAACTATGAAGATTTTCTTAAAAGTTTGCCACACGAAACTTTGGAAGAAAATCTGCTGCACGCTTTTATTGTTGCAAATGAAAAACACTCCATAGATGCAACCATAAAACGCGTAGAAGAATTTTTACCTTATATAAATAATTGGGCTGTATGTGACCAATTCTCCATAAAGATATTCGGTAAACACCACAATACAATATACCCATACATTAGAAAATGGATAACGAGCAAGCATTTATACACCCGTCGTTTCGCTATTGTAAATTCAATGCGTTTCTTTCTTGATGAAAAATTCAATGCCGAAATACCCAAAGATGTTGCCGACGCCACTACTGACGAATATTATGTACAAATGGCAATCGCATGGTACTTTGCCACAGCCCTCGCCAAGCAATGGAGTGCAACAATTCACTTTATAGAGCAGCGAAAGTTGCCTGACGCTGTACACAAAATGACTATTCGTAAAGCATTGGAAAGTTTCCGTATAAGCCAAGAGAGAAAGTCATACTTAAAGGATTTATAATAGAATTTTATAACTTTTCAAAAGTTGTTTGTTTTTTTTCGTTAGTTACGCCGTTTTTTCCTACTTTTGCAGTAAGTTGTAAAGAGGTGTTGCTATTATGTAATCAGGCAACATGACTTTTTGTGGAATTGAATGTAATATAATAATTTTTTAATATGAAATCTGATATTGAGATTGCAAGAGAGACCCCTCTTAAAAGAATCGAAGAAATTGCCAGCAGCATCGGCGTTCCCACCGACGAAGTGAGTAACTATGGGAAATACATTGCAAAGTTACCCCTTTCACTTATTGTCGAAGAAAAAATAAAGAAAAGCAACCTTATTCTTGTCACTGCAATCACCCCTACAAAGGCAGGCATCGGCAAGACAACAGTTTCCATAGGCCTTACTTTGGGCCTTAACAGAATAGGCAAAAAAGCCGTTGTTGCATTGCGCGAACCTTCACTCGGCCCCTGTTTCGGAATGAAAGGAGGAGCAGCAGGCGGTGGATATTCACAGGTGCTACCCATGGAAAATATCAACTTGCATTTTACAGGCGATTTTCATGCAATAACATCGGCACACAACATGATTACCGCTCTGCTCGACAATTATATTTATCAGAATAGAAAAACAGGGCTTGCACTAAAAGAGATTAAATGGAAACGTGTGCTCGACGTAAACGATCGCAGTCTGCGTAACATTGTCACAGGTCTCGGCGGTTCGGCCAACGGCCTTCCCACAGAGAGCGGCTTTGACATTACTCCCGCATCGGAAATAATGGCAATACTCTGCTTGTCAAAAGACCTTGACGACCTGCGTCGTCGTGTGGGCAACATTCTTTTGGGTTACACATTCGACGACCAACCATTAACAGTGAACGACCTTGGCGTTGCCGGAGCAATAACCGTATTGCTGAAAGATGCCATACAGCCCAACCTTGTGCAAACGACAGAGAACACAGCAGCATTTGTCCATGGTGGTCCATTTGCAAATATAGCCCATGGCTGTAACTCGATAATCGCCACAAAGATGGCTCTCAGCTACGGCGACTACGTTATTACCGAAGCAGGTTTCGGAGCCGACCTTGGCGCCGAGAAGTTCTTCGATATTAAATGTCGCAAAGCCGGCCTTTCACCCAAACTCACAATCATCGTAGCAACAGCCCAAAGCCTGAAACTACATGGCGGCGTGCCCGAGGACAAAATAAAAGAACAAAATATAGAAGGACTGAAAAACGGACTTCCCAACCTCGACAAACATGTAGAGAACATGAAACGATTCGGACAGGAAGTTATTGTAACCTTCAACAGATACGCCACAGACACCGACGAAGAGATTGCAATGGTAGCCGAGCACTGCCGCAAGATGGGCGTTGGTTTCTGCATGAACAACGTCTTTGCCGATGGTGGTAAAGGTGGCGAAGAACTTGCCAAGCTTGTTGTTGAGACAATAGAAAAATCACCTTCTGAACCCCTTAAGTACATATACGAAGATGGCGACCCTGTTCGTACAAAAATAGAAAAAGTATCTTCGCAGATATACGGAGCAAAAGGCGTAACATACTCACCAGCTGCGGCCAAGAAAATCAAACAGATTGAAGCATTGGGAATCTCGCACTACCCCATTTGTATTGCAAAAACACAATACTCATTCTCGGCCGATGCTAAGGCATACGGAGTTGCAAAAGATTTTGAACTCAACGTGCGCGACGTAGTAATAAACAATGGAGCCGAAATGATTGTAATCATCATGGGCGACATTATGCGCATGCCGGGCCTTCCCAAGGTTCCCCAAGCACAGAAAATAGATATTATAGATGGCAACATTGAAGGATTGAGCTAATTTATGCGACATCCATTGGAGCTATTGTAATAGACACCATGAATTTCCGACAAGGGTGCCCCATTTTACTTTTGGGCACCCTTTCTTAATAACTACTTGATTTTCAAGGTAATTAAAAAGAGAAAAACCACCCTTGATTTTCCTCTCATTTTTTGGGTGACTAGTGGGATTCGAACCCACGACATTCAGAACCACAATCTGACGCTCTAACCGACTGAACTATAGTCACCATTTATTTATGCACGCTCTTCCTTGGAAAAGCGATGCAAAGGTAGGAATCTTTTTTCGAAGATGCAAACTTTTCAAAGAAAAAATCGCACAAAGTAATAACATTTTTCTTTTTCTGTCGAAAATCAAAATATTTTGAATAAAAAACGGAAAAATGTTTGGATTTATAAAAATTATAAAATACTTTTGCCGACACAATAAAAACAAACATGAGCGAATATAGAACAAATAAATATTGGTGGCGCAGCTTACAACTAAAAAAGTCGTAAGTAGCAGACCTATGTGTATATAAGACACACAAAGATATCCAAGAGCTGTCGCACTTACGACAGCTCTTTTTAATTTTAAAAAATATAATAGACAAACAATATGAAAAATTATCAAGTAAACAACGAAGGCTACTATGGAGAATATGGAGGCGCATATATCCCCGACAGCCTGAAACCATGCGTCGAAGAACTTAAAAGTAAATACATCGAAATAATAGAGAGCGACAATTTCAAGCAAGAGTTCAGCCAACTGCTACGCGACTATGTAGGACGCCCCTCGCCCCTCTATTTGGCAAAAAGCCTCAGCAAAAAACATGGTTGCCGCATCTATCTCAAGCGTGAGGACCTTAACCATACAGGCGCACATAAAATAAATAACGCCATAGGACAAGTGCTGCTCGCCAAGCAGATGGGCAAAAAAAGAATCATCGCCGAGACCGGTGCCGGACAGCATGGAGTTGCAACAGCCACTGTTTGCGCTCTTATGGACTTGGAATGCACCATATATATGGGCAAAACCGACATTGAGCGCCAACACATAAACGTCGAGAAAATGAAAATGCTTGGAGCCAAGGTGAAAGCTGTAACAGATGGCAGTATGACACTTAGCGATGCTGTTGATGCGGCCATCAACGACTGGAGCCAAAATTCTGCCGACACATTTTATATAATAGGCTCTACCGTCGGTCCCCACCCCTACCCCGACCTTGTTGCACGTTTGCAATCCATCATCAGCAAAGAGATAAAAGAGCAATTACCCATGCACGAAGGACGCGACTACCCCGACTATCTTATCGCATGCATAGGCGGAGGCAGCAATGCAGCAGGAACAGTATATCATTATCTCGACGACGAACGAGTAAACATTGTGCTTGCCGAAGCCGGTGGCAAAGGAGTAGACACAAACATGTCCGCTGCAACAATAAAATTAGGTAAAGAGGGCGTTATTCACGGATTCAAGACCCTTGTTATACAGAATGAAGATGGCAGCATCAAAGAACCATACTCAATAAGTGCCGGGCTCGATTATCCGGGAATAGGCCCCATGCACGCCAATCTTGCCCGTCAGAAACGAGCAACCGTATTTGCCATTAACGACGACGAGGCAATAGAGTCGGCCTTTGAACTTACACGCATGGAAGGAATAATTCCCGCCCTTGAGTCGTCACACGCACTTGCCGCGCTAAAAAAGATTAAATTCAAGCCAGAGGATGTTGTAGTACTCACACTGTCGGGACGAGGCGATAAAGACATACACACCTATCTTGAATACAGGTAACAATAAAAAAATCAGCTTTTACAAGCTGATTTTTTTATTGTTAAATAATTGGATTCACGCCGTAAACAGGAACCCAAACCATCTATTACTTACTATTCTGAACACCAATGGCAAGTGCCTTTTTGTTCATTTCTACAATTTCGCTACCTTTCGATGCAAAGACAGTAGCAATAGCATTCTCCAATAATGAGTAATCAAGGCCAAGCGCTTTCGATGCCGCACCCAAAAGAATCATATTGCCACTCTTCTTCATGTTATTTTCGGCTGCAAGACCTTCAACATCAATAAGTACAACATTGGGATACTTTGCAAGTTCCTCTTTAAGAGTTTCTGCCTCGGGATAATTGGGAATATTGGCAAATATATTAGACGAGGTTATTATCCACCCCTTCTCTGAAAGATAAGGAGTATATCTCAAAGCCTCCATTGGCTCCAGAGAAATAATAACATCAGCTGTACCCTCGGCTATAAGGTCGCAATAAATGGGGTTCGACGAGATTCTAAGACTCGACTCCACACTACCCCCTCGCTGGCTCATACCGTGCACCTCGGCCTGTTTAATATACAGCCCCTCATTCATTACAGCCTCACCAATAATTGTGGCAATAGAGAGAATACCTTGTCCGCCTACTCCGGCAAGAATTATATCAGTTTTCATGCTTTGTTTGCTCTTTTTTGTTTCAACTTACGGTTCATCACCTGAATACACTCGCGACGCGGGATAATTACCGACACACCCTTGTACTCAATCTCTTCACGGATAATATTGCACAATTCATCATGATTCTTGGGTATAGGCAACATTACTCTCAGATGTTCAGGCTCTACACCAAGGCCCAAACAGATAGATTCTATACGTCCTGTGCCGGCTGAATCTTGTCCTCCTGTCATAGCTGTGGTGAGGTTATCTGAAATAACCACAGTAATTGACGCCTTGCTGTTGATAGCATCAAGCAACCCTGTCATACCCGAGTGAGTAAACGTAGAGTCACCAATCACAGCTATTGCGGGGAAGAGACCCGAATCGGCAGCACCTTTGGCCATAGTAATTGATGCACCCATGTCCACACACGAAGATATTGTGCGGAAAGGAGGCAATGCTCCAAGTGTGTAGCAACCAATGTCACTGAACACCTTTGCGTTGGGATATTCCTTGATAACATCGTTCAAAGCAGAGTACACATCTCTGTGGCTGCAACCCTGACACAATGCGGGGGGACGAGGCATCACTACTTCACTTTTAGCATAAACCTTTTCACAAGGCAATCCGAAAGCAGCCTTAACAGTGTCGGGAGTAAGTTCACCGGTTCTGTTCACATTACCCGTCAAGCGACCCTTAACTTTGTCCGCACCAAGTACACCGCCAATAAGTTCCTCGACAATAGGCTGCCCCTCTTCGAGAACAAGAATCTCGTCACACGCATCGGCAAGTTCCTTGACCATCTGCTTGGGGATAGGATATTGGGTTATTTTAAGCACGGGGAAAGGAACACCCTCGGGGAAAGTTTCCATAAGGTAGTTATATGCAATTCCACATGTAACAACACCTTTTTCGTAACGTTTGCCAGCCTCGGGGAATGTCAAAGAGTTGTATTGCGACTCGCAAGCCAATGTTTCAAGAACCTGCAACTGTGCAATAACCTCTTTGTTACGTCTGGTTGCATTCACAGGGAGCAACACCCAATTTTTTGGTTCATTCGGAAATTTCAGCTCATTCTGTGCGCATGGTGCCTCGTCAATCTCGACAGCAGCACGCGAATGCGCCATACGAGTCGTCACTCTCAACATAACAGGAAGCCCCTGCTGCTCGGAAAGTTCAAAAGCATACTTCATCATATCGTATGCCTCTTGCTGATTCGAAGGCTCAAGAGAAGGAACCATAGCAAACTTGGCATAAAAACGAGAATCCTGCTCATTTTGCGACGAGTGCATCGAAGGGTCGTCGGCAACAAGTACCACAAGACCACCGTTTACACCGGTCATTGCAGAGTTTATAAACGGGTCGGCACATACATTCAACCCTACATGTTTCATACACACCAATGCGCGTTTACCAACATAAGAAACACCCAAAGCTGCCTCCATAGCAGTCTTCTCATTGGTACACCAACGCGAATGAATTCCCCTTTCCTTAGTAATAGGCGAAGATTGAATAAACTCGGTAATTTCAGTCGAAGGAGTACCGGGATAAGCATACACTCCACTAATCCCTGCATTAAGCGCACCCAAGGCAATAGCTTGGTCTCCTAATAATAACTTTTTCAATGTTCTTTATTTTTAAATTAATAACAATCAATTTATCAGAACAGGGAACGGTTCCTTAAATTTGTCATAAGTTCCCAATCCAATTCCACAGTCGTAGTCCCCTGACTATGCGAGCGGCAACCGCCGACTTTTTCGCCATAAGGGTTAATAATCACACTATGTCCGCAATAATCCCCAAAATCATCAACACCCACACGATTGGACGCAGCCACATAACATAAATTCTCTATTGCCCGTGCTCTGACAAGAGTATCCCAAGCAAGCATTCTGCTTGTGGGAAATGCAGCCGAAACCAGCAAAATATCATACTCGTTCCTATTATATAAAAAAACAGGGAAACGAATATCATAGCAAACAGCAGGCCTTATACGCGCGCCACGAAATTCCCAAATAACCTTATCCTTGCCGGGAGTATATACCTTATCCTCACCACTATAAACAAATAAATTACACTTGTCATAATGCTGAACAACTCCATCGGGGCGCACAAAATACATACGGTTGTAATAATGCCCATCATCGTCCACCGTCATCACACTGCCGGCAAAAGCCGCATCATACTTTTCAGCCCATTTAAGCATCCTCTCCACAGTCTCTCCATTAACCCTCTCGGCCATACCTTGAGGCTTTAAACTGAAACCCGTAGAGCACATCTCCGGAAAAAGATAAATATCCGATTTTGGGGCACCGGAAAACAATTTTTCCATGTGACGAAGATTGGCTCTTACATTATTCCAAACTATATTTTGTTGAACAACAGTTATTTTCATTTTTAATAATATACCACAGCATCATACTCCATTAAACAGGAATAACACTAATGCTAATTACAATTTTGCAAATTTAAAAAAAAGTTTCTACAAAAAGCTACAAGTTATTCAAAAATGTATTACCTTTGCATTGGTTTTAAGAGAATCAAGAACCTTATAGACGAGGAAAAGGGAGTCTATAACGAAGACGGATCTATGAATA
>CAZXIQ010000087.1:0-7458 GCA_964640785.1 uncultured Bacteroidaceae bacterium
CCCCACAGCCGTACAAGAGTACATTGTGAATGAAGCTCAGGATGTGTACCGTTCACAGGGTGTTAAGATTAATGATAAACACTTTGAGATTATCGTACGTCAGATGATGCGCAAAGTGCAGATTAACGAGCCCGGTGACACACGTTTCCTTGAACTCCAGATTGCCGACAAACTTGAATTCCAAGAAGAGAATGACCGCATATGGGGCAAGAAAGTTATTGTCGATGCAGGCGACTCAGAGAACCTGAAAGCCGGTCAGATAGTAACAGCCCGAAAGTTGCGTGACGAGAACAGTATGCTCAAACGTCGCGACCTCAAGCAGATTGTTGCACGCGATGCAGTTCCCGCTACCTCTACACAGATACTTCAAGGTATCACCCGTGCGGCATTGCAGACAACAAGCTTTATGTCGGCAGCATCTTTCCAAGAGACAACAAAAGTGTTGAACGAGGCTGCTATTAACATGAAGAGTGATAATCTGTTGGGAATGAAAGAGAATGTTATCTGCGGTCATCTGATACCTGCCGGAACAGGTCAGCGCGAGTTCCAGCGTATAATCGTTGGCTCGAGAGAGGACTATGAACGTATGGTTGCAAACAAAAAGTCGGTTCTTGACTTTTCGGATGTAGATGATAAAGACGAAAAATAATTACATAAGTATATCTTAAAAGAAAAAGTGGCAAAATTAGTTTTTGCCACTTTTTCTTTTTACATGTTAAAATTTCATTATCTGAAAAATATATCATACATTTGCATAATATAACCAAGATGTTCTTTTCTGCAATAATGCTTGTTTGGGAAAGACTAAAAACAATAATAAATGAGCAAAAAAATGTTAATAGATATAGATGCCATTCTTGCTGCCAAGGCAGGTAAAAAGGCACGCTATGTCCCTCGTTTTCTTGTGTCGTACCTAAAGAAGATTGTACATCAAGAAGAATTGAATGTGTTTCTTGAAAATGAACAAGATACATATGGTGTGGAATTTATAGAGGATTTTTTTAGATTTTTCGACAATTCCTTCGAAGTTGAAGGAATGGAAAATCTACCCGCCGATGGTTGGTGCACATTTGTCAGCAACCACCCTCTTGGTGCGCTCGACGGCATGGGGCTGGGTATGATACTTGGCAAACATTACGACGAAAAGATAAAATATCTCGTCAATGACCTGCTCATGAATATTCCTCAGTTGAAGTCGCTGTTTATACCCATAAACAAGACCGGTCGTCAGGCCAAGAATTTCCCTCGTCAGGTAGATGATGCGTTCAAGTCCGAAAATCATATTCTTATGTTCCCTGCCGGAATATGTTCGCGCCGAACAAAAGGCGTAATTCGCGACCTTGAGTGGAAAAAAACATTTATAACAAAAAGTATACAAACACAGAGAGATATTGTTCCTATACATTTTGAAGGACGTAATTCCGATTTTTTCTACAATCTTGCCAATCTGAATAAAATGTTGGGCATAAAGTTCAATATAGCTATGCTCTATTTGGCTGATGAAATGTTCAAGAACAGAGGAAAAACCTTCAAAGTGACAATCGGAAAACCTATTTCATGGCAGACATTCGACAAATCGAAAAAGCCCGTAGAATGGGCACAATACGTACAAGATATAGTATATTCTCTCAACAGACAATAACTACAACAACATGGAAGAGATTATAGCTCCGGTTCCTAAAGAATTGCTTAAGGCGGAACTGACAGAGGATAAGCGATTACGCTTTACCAATCGCAGCAAAAATGAAATATATGTATTGACGGCAGCCGATTCGCCAAATGTGATGCGCGAAATAGGCCGTCTGCGCGAAATTGCTTTTCGTGCAGCAGGTGGCGGTACAGGCCTGTCGGTTGATATTGACGAGTTTGATACAATGGAGAAACCCTACAAGCAGTTGATTGTATGGAATCCCGAGGCCAACGATATTATAGGCGGTTACCGCTTTATTGTGGGTGGTGATGTACGTTTCAACGACGATGGTACCCCCATTCTTGCAACCGCACACAACATGTTTCATTTTTCCAAACGTTTCATAGAAGAGATTCTTCCCGTTACGATTGAACTGGGTCGTTCGTTCGTCACCCTTGAATACCAATCTACCCGAATGGGAGCAAAGAGCCTTTTTGCACTCGACAATCTGTGGGACGGCCTTGGAGCATTGACAGTAGTCCTGCCCAATGTGAAATACCTCTTCGGAAAAGTGACAATGTATCCGTCGTACCACAAACAGGGAAGAGACATGATACTTTATTTCTTGAAGAAACATTTTGCCGACCCCGACAAACTCATTGTGCCGATGTCTCCATTGCAATTGGAAACAGACGAGAAAGAGCTCGAGGCACTGTTCTGCGAAGAGAAATTTGCCGACGACTACAAAATACTTAATCGCGAAATACGCGCACTCGGTTACACAATTCCCCCGCTCGTAAACGCATATATGGGTCTGTCGCCCACCATGCGCACGTTTGGAACAGCGGTGAACACAGACTTCGGCAACGTAGAAGAGACAGGAATTCTTATAGCCGTGGACGAGATTATGGAGGATAAAAGAATGCGTTACATAGAATCCTTTGCGAAAGAAAATCCTTGGGCAATAGAGCTAAGAACAGGTGCGCACAAGGTCTTTTACCCCGACCGTAGCAAGCAGGCTTGACAATAAACAGCATAGAAGAACGGCAAATACAGCTTGTCGTTCTTTTGCTTTGTAGTGAACGAGCGATTTTTAATTATTAAAAAAAATAAAGAAAGAGGCAGCTTGACAATAATTTTGTACTTTCGCATATAGAAAAGCCAGTAGAAAGATGAAAGTAGAGATAATAAACAAATCCAAACATCCGTTACCCGAATATGCAACCCCGCTTTCGGCCGGGCTCGATTTAAGAGCAAACATAGAAAATACCATAGTGTTGAACCCTTTGCAGCGTACACTTGTTCCAACAGGGTTGTATGTGGCTTTGCCTCCCGGCTACGAGGCACAGGTGCGCCCCCGCAGCGGCCTTGCCATAAAAAAGGGAATAACAGTACTTAATACTCCCGGCACCATCGACGCCGACTATCGTGGTGAAATATGTGTGATACTTGTTAATCTCTCCGACCAGCCGTTCGAAATAACAGATGGCGAGCGTATAGCACAGATGGTCATAGCGCGTCACGAGCAAGCCGAGTGGGTAGAGGTTGCCACTCTTGACGAGACACAACGCGGAGCAGGAGGCTTTGGACACACAGGAGTATAAAAACCTGTTTAAATTTATGAATATGTATAGGGTGATTCTTATAGCATTGACAATGATTCTTGGGGCAATTACGCTCCCGGCCTTCTCGTCATTGCCGTCTGACGCAGCCCTGCCGACAACCGACGATACATTGTCGCGTCGTCGTGCATTCGACTACTATTATCTTCAGGCGTTGGCATTAAAAGAACAAGAGGCTCACGACGATGCACTTGAAATGTTAGAGCATTGTCTCGCCATAGAGCCAAATTCCCCCGCAGTGTTGTTCGAACTTTCCAATTACTATATGTTTCTTGGAAAAAAGAACGAGGCTCTCGCCTTGATGCAACAAGCTGTAAAAGAGGAACCTGCTAATTTTTGGTACCGTAACATACTTGCAGCGGCATACGAGAATAGCGGGTTACGTTCCGAGGCGATTGCGGTGTACGAGAATATGGGAAAAGATTTTCCCACGCACAGCGAAATAAGCCTGATATTAGCCGGTTATTACACCGAAGAAGGAGAGTATGACAAGGCTATTGCCGCTCTCGACGACTACGAACGCAAAGAGGGCAAGAGCGAGCAGATAAGTTTGCGAAAATACAATATATGCACACAGATGCAGGATAGTGCCCGAGCCGTTTCCGAAGTTGCGAAACTTGTGGCCGAATATCCCGACGACTTAAGGTTCAAAGTGCTTCTTGGTGATATATACGAGCAGAATAACAACCCCTCGCGGGCATACGAAATATACACCGAAGTATTGGCGCAAGAGCCCGATAATTTGAATGCTCAATTTTCGTTGGTCGATTATTATAAACATCATGGCGACAACCAACAATTTCTGGCAAGCATCGATACGTTGCTGATGAACAGAAAAATGTCCTCCACTGTACGCTCCGAACTGTTGGTAAAGGTCATTACCGAGATTGAAAAAACCGGCGGCGACAGTCTGTATATCATCGACCTGTGCGAGCGTCTCACGGCACTGCCCGTCGAGCAACTGCCTGTCCTGTCCGTATATGCCCAGTATCTTACCCATAAAAAAACAGACGAAAAAATAGTTTCGCCCCTTTTGCATAGAATACTTTCCATAGAGCCCGAAAATAAGATGGCCCAACTGCAACTGTTAAGCTATGCGATAGGGCGAAAAGATTACTCCGAGATAATTGCACGCAGCGACACTGCCATACAATACAATCCCGAGATTCTTCAGTTATACTATTATCGGGGAATCGCCTGTTACCAATTAAAAAAGCCGCAAGAGGCACTCAATACTTTCCGGCGAGGGCTTGAAAGTCGTGGCGAAGATAGCGACCCGGCCTTTGTTTCAGAACTTTTCACCATTATCGGCGACACAGAGCACGAGCTTGGCAACCAAGCTGCAACAATAGAGGCATACGACTCGGCACTCGTATACAATCCATATAATATAGTAGTCCTTAACAACTATGCCTATTATCTGGCACTCGACGGTGACGACCTTGAACGTGCCGAGGAAATGAGCCTGAGAACAATAAAAGAGGAGCCCGATAATCCCATATATGTAGATACATATATGTGGATACTCTTCATGCAGAAACGTTACGAAGAGGCCAAGGCATACGCCGAGAAACTGATGCAGATAAACGATGAAATGAGTGCGGTCGAGTATGCTCATTGTGGCGATATTTTTGCCATGTGCGGCGACATAGAGCGTGCGTTGGAATGTTGGCACGAGGCACAGAAAATGGGTGACGAATCAAAAATATTGAAACGTAAGATTAAGAAAAAGAAATATATAGCCGATGAGAAGAGAAGTAAAAAGTAAATTGCTCGGCCTTGTGACAATGGCAACCTTTGTGTTGTTTCTTTTTGTGGCAGGCGGATGCGCTTCATCCAAAAAAGGCAGTGCTGTTGCAAACAATGTTACGGTAAAAGAACTTAAAAGCCTGCCGGTGGTAAAAAATAGCATCGCACACCTTTCGTCCAAGGTGAAACTGTCGGCAAATATAGGCGGCAAAGAATTTTCGGCAAACGGTAGCATAAAGATAAAGCGTGGCAAGGGATTGCTTATAAGCATTAATGCTCTTGGTGGGCTGATAGAGGTTGCGCGTGTAGAAATGACACCCGAAAAAATGTTGCTCATTTACCGCCTCGGTCGCGAATATGCCGAGGTGCGTTACAGCGATGTAGAGGCTCTTGACAATTTGGGACTCAACTATTCGATGCTCGAATCAATATTACTCAACGAATTGTTTACTCCCGACGGAACATCTGTGGAAAAATATCTTTCCAAGATGAATGCTACCGTTGCCAATGGCGAAATAATACTCTCTGCCGAAGGCAAACAAGGCATGAGATACAGTTTCCGCATAGAGCAGAGCAGTGGCTGTTTGCAACTTACTCAGGGCAATTATGACGACAAGATAAATGTAAATTGCAATTACTCCGATTTTTCCGAAACAGAAATACGTCCGTTACCTCGACAAATTGGTTTTTCTGTTGCAAACTCGGCCTTGAATTTAAAGTTGAGTAATATAAAAACCGACGATTTTAAGTTTAACGGAACCACCGAACTGTCATCATATAAAAAAGTTGATATTTCTACGTTGCTCAAAGGGGTTAAATTTTAAAAAAAACACTATTTTAATATCTCGTATGTCGCTCAAGAGGATAATCTTTGTAACATTGTTGCTGTCGGTTGTATGTGTCGGATGGGCACAGCAAAAGACGGTGAAAGAGATGCGCAATCGTGTGAACAGTTTGCAGCAACAGATAAAAGAGAAAGAGCGTATACTTCTTACATCGGAAAAAGATGTTGCCTCGAAACTGAAAAACCTAAATTTACTAACAGCCCGTGTCGAAGAGCATAAATCGCTTATCGCACTATTGAATAAAGAGGTTGTCGCCATAGATAAAGAGATTGCCGAACTTTCGGCAGCACTCTCTCGCGACGAGGCACAAGTAAAAAAGGCACAGGATGAATATGCAGGCGCTCTTCGTCGTGCGCGTCGTTACGGCTCGTTGCAGGATAAGCTCCTGTTTATAATATCTGCCGACGATTTTAACTCTCTGCTCCACCGCTACCGTTACGCACGCGAGTATATGAATGCTCATCGCAAGTTAGCCGATAAACTGAAAGAGAATATTAAGGCGCTCGAACTTAAGCGTGCCGAGGTTGAACGCGTGCGTGCAAGCAAGGTAGCCTCTCTCGAAGAGCAGAAAAAGGAGCAACAGACACTAAAAAGCCTCGAAGATAAACAGCGCTCGCTTGTAGCTGAACTCAAGCGCGAGAATAAAAAAGTAGAGAAAGAGCTTATACGTCAGCGCAAAGAACTGAACAATCTGAATGCCGCCATAGAGCGTGAAATTGAACGTGAAATAGAGGCTCGCCGTCGAGCCGAGCTTGCTGCGGCAAAAAAGAAAAAAGGGTCTGCTGCCTCCACCAAAAATAACAAACGAACAGCGCAGGCGCAGCCTGCCGACGAACCTGCTCCCAAGGTGCAACGTCGCGAAAAGACAATTGTAAACCCCAATAGCAAGGGAATGCAGAAACTCTCGGGCTCTTTCCAGCAAAATAAAGGTCGTCTGCCGTCGCCCATCACAGGCCCCTGTATGGTCGTTGGTTCTTTCGGTCCTCAACGAGGCGTCGAGGGTAAGGGTAACGTTCGTATAGACTATGGCGGAATAACACTGCAAGGCGAGCGAGGAGCCAAGGCACGCGCTGTCTTTAAAGGCGTTGTTACATCCGTAGTCCGTGCCGGAGACTTTGCTTTTGTCATAGTGCGTCACGGCAAATATCTTACAGTCTATTGTAAATTACAAAATATAAGAGTAGCTCAAGGCGATGAGGTCGATACAGGCGATATTCTTGCAGATGTTGCAACAGACGTATCCGGAGCAACAACATTACTCTTTCAAATACGCAACGAAAAGGTAAAATTAAATCCGCGTCCTTGGTTGAACCTCTAACCTTTGACGCTTTACAGATAAAAATTATGAAAAGCACACTCTTTAAAAAACTTACACTTTTTATATTCTCATTGTTTGCTGTTGCCACTCTGCACAGTCAGATACTGGATGGAACCATACAGTCGGCGCGTTTCCGTGTGTCGCTGCCGGCCACCTTTAACTTCGACGACGGCTCGGTAAACTCCTCGCCCTATGTAAGCTACAAGCAAGATATACTCCCATGTGTAAAAAGTGCGATCGCCTGACAACAGCACGGTCTGCCGGGAGACAACATATTTGGCACTAATGACAGTT
>CAZXIQ010000088.1:0-7290 GCA_964640785.1 uncultured Bacteroidaceae bacterium
ACGTTGCACTTATTTATTACGGACACTCCTACTTGCCCGAATACAAAGGCGGAAACGATGCCAACGAAAAAGTACTGAAAAACTACGTTGCAGACAACAATTACGCCAAGATGTACGAAACATCAAAAAAAATACTCTCGTACAATCCTGTAAACCTAAACGCACTCTTCTATGCATGGCTATCGTCGCAGAAACTTGCAAAACCCGAGACAGAGGTAAATTCATACGTACATAAATACCTGAGCATACTCGAAATGATAACCACAATGGGTGACGGAAAGAGCAGCAGAAGTCCCTTCCGCGTAATCAACCCCGACGACCAAGACCACGTAATGTACGGAATGTTAGACATTGAAAATGTTACCTCGCGCAACCTCGACACAAGAACATTATGCAACATCATAGGTGTAACACCAAGCAAGAAATTCACTGCGCGCACAATGTATTTCGACGTCAGCCGCTACCTGTCACACACCTCTAAAAAGAAATAACAAAATGAATAAAGCTGTGTCAAAATAAAAATTTGGCACAGCTTTTTTAAGAAACAGCCAAAATACAAGGCGTTGAAATTTAAGAAAAAGCATGAAGAAATTGCTGCGTGTAATACTTATCATACTTCTGACAGTAACATTACTGCCGGTGGGCATTGTTGCAGTTTATCGCTACATACCCGTACCCGTCACCCCGCTGATGCTGAAAAGAAATATAGAGGAAAATACACCAATAAACTACACATGGACGCCGATAGAAAAAATATCGCCCCATCTTGCACTTGCTGTTGTAGCATCCGAAGACAATCTTTTCATGCAACATAATGGATTCGATTTTAAACAAATAGAAATTGCCCGACGCGAGGCCGAGACTGGCAAACGTCTGCGTGGCGCAAGCACCATCACCCAACAAACAGCAAAAAACCTTTTTCTATGGCAAGACCGCTCGTGGCTACGCAAAGGTCTCGAGGCCTATTTCACAGTACTCATGGAGCTACTGTGGGACAAAAAAAGAATAATGGAGGCCTACTTAAACTGCATAGAAATGGGAAACGGCATATACGGAGCAGCAGCCGTCGCAAAAATACACTTTAACACAACACCCGACAAACTCACGCGCAGCCAGTGCGCATTAATAGCCGCCACCCTGCCCAACCCCCGACGCTACAACTCGGCAAAGCCATCGAAATACATACTTAAAAGAGAAAAAGAGATACTTAAAAACATGAAAAACATCGGCAGTGTCAAATTTCAATAATTTTTTGCACAAAGAATATACAAACTGACCAAAAAAACAAGTATATTTGTAAATCACAAACATGTGACACAAGTACCACATAACAGACAAAAAAATATATAGCTATGAATAAAAAAAGAATATACTTTGACATGGACGGAGTGTTAGTCGATTTTGAATCGGGTGTTGCAAAAATCGACGAGGCAACAAAAGAACAGTATAAAGGAAAATTAGACGAAATTCCCGGAATATTCTCGCTGATGGAACCGATAGAAGGAGCAGCAGAAGTTGTGCGTCTGCTTGCCCGCAACTACGACGTATTCATCCTCACAACCTCGCCGTGGAACAACCCGACAGCAGCATCCGACAAAGTACAGTGGGTAAAGAAACACCTCGACGACGTATTCCACAAACGCTTGATAATAACACACCGCAAAGACCTGCTCGAGGGCGACTACCTCATCGATGACCGAGGGAAGAATGGAGCAAGTGAATTCAAAGGAGAATGGATAAAATTCGGCTCGGAACAATTCCCCGACTGGGAAACAATATTGAAATATCTGCTTATGTAAAACAAATAGAAGAAGCTGTGTCAAAATGAATATTTTGGCGCAGCTTTTTTAAAAACTGTTTAAATTTATATCGAACTGATATTGGCTTGTTAATTGCTACACAACCTTTTGAATAAAAAAACCGTAGAAATTCAAACAACTAATAAATGTTAAATGTGTCGTACTACAAACACAATTAGTCATTTTCTTTTGCCTTTATGTAAAGTTTGCATTACATTTGCAGCAAAGATTGTTGTTATATGCCGGCAAAATGAAACAGCAACATCTGTTTATGAATTTATAAAGTTAAAAAAAGAAACGTATGAAAAATCTATGGCTTTTACCCCGATGGTGCCGCATAGCAGGATGGGCACTGTTTGTTCCGAGTGCAATATTAGGACTATACATAATCTTTATAGATAAATATGCACCTTTAAACTATGAAATGTGGCCTATTCTTAAGGCAAACACAGCAATCATAGGTACATTGGCAGGCCTTTACATGATTGCATTTTCCAAAGAAAAGATTGAGGATGAGTTTATAAATTCCCTGCGCATGGATGCAATGATAAAATCCTTCATTCTCAACAGTATAATAATTGCAATCTGCTCATTAGCGCTGTATGGCATAACCTATGTATATGCACTCTCAATTACCCAATATTTTGTGCTTTTCACATACATTATTATATTCCGCTACAACATATATAAATACTCGTGCAAACATGAAGAATAATATAAGAGTGGAGCGCGCCATTGTACGCATTTCCCAACAACAATTAGCCGTCTCGACAGGCGTGAGCCGACAAACAATCAATGCAATAGAAACGGGGAAATTTGTACCCTCTACTGTTCTTGCATTAAAAATAGCCAATGTATTTAATAAAAAAGTAGACGACATTTTTCAGTTAGAAGATAGCGATTGGAAATAAAAGCAAAAACAATGCAGCCCCTTACCTTTGTCAATGATTATCGGAAAGGTAAGGGGCTGCATTGTTTTTGCATTCGCACACTTTAATGGAACTACCATCTACACAGTGTACCGACATCACATCCTGCTTGTGAATTTATAACTGCCCGACACAACCTCGTACAAAGCATAACCGTCGCGCAAACCTTTGGGCTTCACAAATTTACTTTCCTTTATTTTTGGCGCAACGCCACTGTATGGCACCCAAATGGTAGCCGTTGCACCTACGGGGACCTCACACTCCAACGTGAAACGCCCCTTACGCAACCGCCAACTAATATCAATCTTACCATAAGTTGTGTCGTGAGAATATCTTACCCACTCCAATCCATCAGGAACAACAGGCTTTACGTCAAACGTACGAAAGCCAATATCATTCAAACGCAAGCCTGCCAAATGGCTGTAAAACCAACCTATGCCCCCGCCAAACATAGGGTGATTGTGCGAATTACCACCATCCCACTGCTCCCAAGTGGTGGTCGCACCCTGCTCTATCCACCAACCGAAACTCGGAAAATCGCGCTGATTGATAATCTTATATGCCAAGTTCTTCAGCCCATTGTCACACAACACCTCAAACAGATAGCGCGTACCCACAATACCCGTATCCAAGTGATCGTTTACTTCGGCAATATTAGCACGTAAAGCCTCGATGACCTTCGCCTTGCGCTCGGCCGGAACACCAATCTTCAGTGCAAGCACATTGCTGCCATGCTTGCCGTATGAGCCACTCACAGGGTCATAAAATGCCCTATGAAAGGCAACAGCAGTGCTGTCGCGCAAAGCAGCAAACTCCTCGGCCTCGGCTCTATAACCCAAGCTTTCGGCGGTCGAGGATGCAATATCTGAACACAACCAAAGGAAAAATGTATGCACCAATTCTGTGCGAGGCAGTTTGCGCGGAGGCAACCAATCGCCCAGATTCTTCCAATAGCAAGCGTCGCGCGAGAGCATAATACCCGTCTGTCTATCTACCCAAGTTGTCATCCAACGTACATGCTTGCACATAGCCTCGAAATTCTGCTCCAAAAGACGTTCATCGCCATAGTGACGATAGAACTCCCAAGGCATAATCTCCATTGCAGCGCCCCATCCGACGCCTCCGCCACAACCCGGTTGCCATGGCGCGCCGTTGGGAACATACCCATCGAGAGACTGCGAACCCCTAATGTCACGAATCCACTTATTGTAAAACGTACGCGCATCGAAGTTGTGAATGACAGTGACGCAAGCAACCTGCCCGTCTCCTGTGTAGGCCGAACGTTCACGATGAGGGCAATCACTCGCAACAGAGCCGTGCATATTGTCAAGCTGGCTGCGTCGCCAAATTTTATTTATTGTGTTAATGAGGTTATTGGATGTAGCAAAGCAACCGGATAGCCTCACATCAGAGTTTACAGCATGAGCCTCGACCTGCGCTGCCGAGAGAGTGTCAATGCCCGTAATCTCAACCTCGGAAAAAACAAACCATGTAAAGCGCGCATGATACGACTCGTTGCCCGAGCCCTTTGCCGTATAAGTATTTGCGCCGTTACCCGGCGACTCGCTCACATACTTTATGGAAACAGTCTGCCCCTCGGCAATATCCATATTCTTCAAAGCCACCCAGCCTGAAACTTCTACGGGGAACTTAACGCGGATAACACCATCGTCACCTCTTATAACACTCTGCGGCGCGAAACGCTCAGTGATGCGGTCGGCAGGACCATTCTGCGGAATAAGTTTGCCGCATGGCGCACGTTTCAGAGCCACCTTAGCCCACGACGAATCATCGTAGCCTACTCTGCTCCAACCCTCGTGTTCAAGACGAGCATCATAATGCTCGCCATGGTAAATCTGGTCGCTAACGATAGCACTGCGTTCAATGCGCCAACTATCATCAGAGGCAACAATCTGGCGTGTGCCATCCTCGTAAACAATCTCTATCTGCCCCATAAAACGCGGAGTACCGTAACCCAAGACCCAATGCGTGGTAATGTCGTAGAACCCATTGCCAAGTATCACACCAACAGCATTATCACCCTTATTAAGCATGGAAATCAAGTCGTGCGACAGATACATTACAGTATATTCATTGAAAGGATCAGTCACCACTATGCCTCGCGTGTTGAGCATCGGACGCTTATCGTAGTTAGTCTGATTAGGTGAAAGATAATCCTTGCCCACACGCTCACCGTTGATGTATAATTCAAAATATCCCAACCCTGTACCGTAGAACCTCGCCTCTTTTACAGGCTTTTCAACCTTAAATTCCCTGCGCAACAGAGGCGCAGGCTGAAAATCAGCGCTGCCCATCACATCGTAAGAATCTTCACCCTGCCATGGAGCACCAATCCACCTACCCAGCCACTCATCCTGAGACAAAATACCCATATGCCAACTTGCAGGCACGCTCCACCGCGAGGCACGCCCACTCTCGTCCCACACCATCACCTGCCACCAATACGATGTACGCGACTTTAGCTCTGGGCCGTTATATGTAATGAATGCCGAATTGCACGACTCGACCTTACCCGAATCCCATAAAGGCGCATCAAAGCCATCGACTGATTCAGCCACACGTATGCGATAGGCCGTCTGTGCCGCACCCCTGCGATGCTTTAAATTCTCATTCACCCACGACAAACGCGGATTCTGAATATCGAGCAATGGGCTCGACCCATACTCACAAGTAAGTGATACAGGAGTGATTGTTGCATTTTTACCTTTAGCATGCACCCGCACCGGAAGCATTGCCATGACAAACACAAACACCACCGTAAAAACATCTCTTAACCGTTTCATTACTTTTTTATTGTTATAAACGTAGCCGCATAATGATTAATAAACCAACCAGCGAGCGTAGCCTAAGTTCGCAAAATCTCTGATTTTGCAAAAATATAAAATTTTCCCAACACACCCATTTTCAACAACAGCAAATTCCGACAAAAAAGAGCTATAAAAATCTCAAGGACATAAATTCAAACAGTTTCTAAGTTTATACAAAATTTGCACATACCGGCAAACAAAATTATATTTGCAATAAGAAATTGCAATAACCAATGACCACTGCAACACCCACACCCAACGCACACAACAAGCAGAAGTGAGGGTGTGTCAAAACTCAATGATATAAATTTGTTGCTTACAATTTGTCACTTTCTCAAATAATAAAGCAGTTTTTAAGCTTATAACAATGGGATAAAGCCCTGATTTTAGCTTAAAAACGACTTTTCTAATGATATAGGCATACTCTCAATTTGCATTTTGATAGTATGTTTTTCGGTTAGATAAGTTTTGACACACCCTCATTTTAAACAATAAAAGTTCGCTAAAATTAGTAAACTTTTACTACTATTGAGTAATAGCTTAGTTATTCAACACTTTCTTGCGTGTCAAATAAAAGTTTCATATTTGATTCAATTATTCTGAATCCACTTCCGTGGTCATGTAGCTTACCAACGTTTTTACCAGATTTATAACTGCCAATTCTAATATCATACATAATTAGGCCTTTATCTATTAGGTCCAAGAATTTTTCAAGTGAAGGATTAGTATATATTTCTGCTCTATTAAAATGGAAATATTCTATACCTTCCTGATATTTTCTTTCTGCGCTAACATAGAATAGGTTCTTTAATTTCTTTTCAAGTATTTTGCCCAAACAATCGTATGTGTATCCAACACTATCGTTTATGAGTTTTTTTGTATCCATGTCATACACGCCAATTTTAACAACTTTACCTACTCTGTCGTTAATTAACTTGAAAGAATATTTACCACCATAGGTATTGAACTTGGAAGCAAACATTGATGTATGCAATTTATTTAATGCCGGATTCTCATCATAAGGTGTTCCGAAATTACTGTTTAAATAAGCATTTGCCCTTGAAGGGAAATTTGGACTTTTAGTAAATAAAGTCACATAAGATAATGCTTCTTCACGGTGTGATTTTATCTCGTAACCAAACAAGTCTGGTTCGTCTAAATTATTTTCTACTACACCGATATAATCTTCAAATGTTTTTCCTATACCTGTATTGTTTTTACGGTTACTTTTTACAAATCCTAAAGATTTAATTTTTTGAAACTCTTCAATAATCTTTTTCTTGTTCTGCATACAATATAATTTTTTTAATTATGTTACTGATAATATCAATATTGGCTCTGTAGTCTTCTTCCTCAAGAAATATTTGCTCAATAGGATAATTGAACTCCTTGCAAATTTTAAATATTTGATTCAGAGTATATTTATGTGTTTTTTTAGGACTTTCGATATTGCCAATATGACCATTACTTAAACCTAACAATATGGCAATATTTTCTTGACTGTATTGACGTTCTTCTCTAAGTCTCCTTATTTTATTGATAATGTAATTTTGATATTCACTTTTCATCGTCTTGCACTTTTTTATTATCTTTGTGCTAAAGTAGAATAAAGTAGCCAATATACCACTCGCAATTTGCGAGAAATTATTATATTTACACTTTCAAAATGAGAGTGCGTAAAATGGAAAAATATAAAAGATTAATAGATAATAGATGGAGTTTTAAAACTGCTAA
>CAZXIQ010000089.1:0-7283 GCA_964640785.1 uncultured Bacteroidaceae bacterium
GAATACCGATGTTTCGAGCGTACGCTGCCTGACATTTACCGAGGCTGTCGTGGCCGAGTTTCCTGTGAACGAGGGCTCGTCGATAACAAAAAGAGCTGTCAAGGATTTAGGACTGCCTTCGGGGGCTAACATCGGTGGCCTTATACGCAATGGAAAGGGTGTAAATGTTTCCGGTAACACAATGATAGAGCCGGGCGACCATGTGATAATATTCTGCTTGGAGCATGTACTGAAAAAACTCGAGAAATATTTTAACAAATGATTCACTTTAAAATCATTTCCAGAATAATAGGACTGCTGTTGCTCATAGAGGCGCTCTTTATGACAGGAGCATTTGCCTTGTCGCTATATTACAAGGAGGATATAACTGCTGCTTACCTGTACACGCTTGCTGCAACAGTGGCCGCAGGTTCCTTGTTCCTGTATTGCGGTCGTGGCAAAGAAAGAAATATTTCGCGCAAGGATGGCTATATTGTTGTGTCGCTCTGCTGGATAATATTTTCTATATTCGGTTCCATGCTTTATATTTTCAGCGGGTATATTCCATCGGTGACAAATGCTTTCTTCGAAACAATGTCGGGGTTCAGCACGACAGGAGCAACAATACTCGATAATATTGAGGCATTGCCATCGAGCTTGCTTTTTTGGCGTGCGATGACTCACTGGATAGGGGGGTTGGGAATTGTCTTTTTCACTGTTGCCATATTGCCCATATTCGGCATGGGGGATATACATCTTTTTGCGGCCGAGGCTACGGGGCCCATTCATGGCAAGCTGCATCCGCGAATATCTGTTACGGCACGGTGGATTCTTACCATTTACATAAGTCTGACAATAATAAATGCCATTTGTCTGAAGGTGGCGGGAATGAATCTTTTAGATTCTGTCTGTCATGCAATGTCTACTATGGCTACGGGTGGATTTTCGAATAAGCAGGCAAGCATCGAGGCCTATCATTCCCCGGCAATAGAGTATATTACGGCGTTTTTCATGTTTCTTGGAGGGACAAACTTTTCGTTACTCTATCTGACGATTTTCAAAGGAAAGTTTGCCGATTTGTTCCGTGACTCCGAGTTTAAATGTTATGTGAACATAATTGTTATTGCTACGATAGGTATTATGGTGGGGCTGTTGCTGACAAGTTCGCCGAATGTAGAGAAGGCTTTTCGCGACTCTTTCTTTCAGACTGTTTCAACGGTAACAACCACCGGATTCTGTACAACTGATTATATGGGCTGGCATCCGTTGCTGTGGCTCACGATAAGCACACTGATGTATATTGGTGCATGCTCGGGCTCTACGACCGGTGCCATGAAGTGTGTCAGGGTGGCTATTCTCGGACGTGTGATGATAAATGAGTTCAAGCGTATAGTGCATCCCAATGCTATTATTCCCGTAAGAATGAGCCATAAGGTAATTTCCACTCCCGTGCAGTCGGCAATATTGGCATTTACGGTGCTGTATATTGGCGTTGTCATGGTGGGGGTGTTTGTGAATATGGCATTCGGCCTCGACTTTATGGAGGCCTACGGTCTTTCTGTGTCGTGTACCGGAAACATAGGCCCGGCGCTTGGCAACTACGGTCCGGCATTCAGCATGAATGCATTGCCCGATGTGTTAAAGTGGTTCGCTGCGTTTCAGATGCTTGTGGGACGTCTCGAATTTTTCGCTGTATTGTTGCTGCTGACTCCTATGTTCTGGAAAAGGCAGTAGGACGGTCGCTTTACTGCGTTTCTTGTTGAAAGTCACCTTGCCGCTTTTATTCTCACGCAACTGCTCAGCCTGTCTCCGCCCATTGGCGGGGTGTCCTTAGAGAGTGAAATTTCTATTTCTTCGATGCTGTCGTATTTGTTGAAGAGTTCTTTCAGAATGCGTCCGCACACGTGCTCCATTAGCTGTGAAGGTATTTTCATTTCGTTGCATATAACCTCGTAAACCTCGGCATAATTTACGGTTGCATCCAGATTGTCGTTTGCAATGCTGTCGAGGTTGTTTATTGTTGCTCGCAGGTTGAGTGTGTACCATGCTCCTACCTTATTTTCCTGTGGCAATGCTCCATGATAGGCATAGAAATGTATGTTGTTAAGCTCTATCGAATAGTTGTTTATTTTCATTGGGTGTTTTTTCTAAAATGTAAGAGTTGAGATAAATTTTGATGATTATCTCAACTCTCGCGGGTTTATAGTGTCTACTGCTTAAATAGCTTTTTTATCCACATTTTGAGTAGCCGCATTGCGGACAGTGCAGGCATCCTTCTTCAAAAATCAACTGATTTTTGCATTTGGGACATTTCTCGCCGGCGGCTGTGCCATCCTGAATGTATCTTTTCAGGGCTCGTTCGACGCCATTCTTCCATGTGTTTATGCTTTGCGAGTCGAGCTGAAGTGACGATACAAGTTTTATTACCAATTCTATCGGCATCTTGTAGCGTAGTACGCCGGAAATTAATTTTGCGTAATTCCAGAATTCGGGGTTGAAACGTTCCGATAGTCCTTCGATGGTGGTTTTGTAACCTATCTTGTTTTCGAACTGAAAATCGTAGCGCTTGTTGCCATTTTCATCGACGTTCTTTATTATCACTCCGTGAGTTACATTCTTGGGCAGAGGAATGCCATCCTCGTCGTCCTGCTGTCCTGTGAATATTTCGTATGGTTGTCCGTTGAGCAGGCCTATGAATGCCACCCACTTCTCTTTGTTGTTCTGGAAACGTACTACGTCGGCCTCCAATATTCGTGGACGTACCTCGGTGATTGTGGGCTTCATTTCCTCGTTTTTCTCCTCTTTTTTCTCTTTGCTGTCGGCTGCTACCAATACTCCTGCACGTGAGCCGTCGCGATAGACGGTGCAACCTTTGCAACCCGACTTCCATGCTGTAATGTATAGTTCGTTTACGAGTTTTTCGTCTACGTTGTTGGGGAGGTTTATGGTTACGCTTATCGAGTGGTCTACCCATTTTTGTATGCGTCCCTGCATTTGGACTTTTGCTACCCAGTCGATGTCGTTGGATGTTGCCTTTGCATAGGGCGAACGGGCTACTATGTTGTCAAGCTCTACCTGTGAGTAGCGTCTGTTTGTGTCTATGTTGTTCTTTTTCATCCATTCGACGAATTTGTGATGGTACACTACGTATTCCTCGAATGCGTCGCCATTCTCGTCTGTAAAATCAATGTGTACCTCTGCGTCGTTGGGGTTCACCTTGCGGCGACGTTTGTAGACGGGCATAAACACCGGCTCGATGCCTGATGTTGTCTGTGTCATTATGCTCACTGTGCCGGTGGGGGCTATTGTCAAGCAGGCAATGTTGCGACGTCCGTATTTTTTCATCTCTTCGTAGAGTGCAGGGTCGGCCTCGCGCAGTCTGCTTATGAAGGGGTTGTTTGCCTCGCGCTCGGTGTTGTATATTTCGAATGCTCCACGCTCTTTTGCAAGGCTTACTGATGAACCGTATGCTGCGAGCGCAATGTTTTTGTGTACCTCTTCGGAAAAGTCTGTTGCCTCTTCCGAGCCGTAGCGCAGTCCCATGGCGGCGAGCATGTCTCCCTCGGCTGTTATTCCTACGCCTGTGCGTCGTCCCATGCTGCTCTTGCTGTATATTTTGTCCCACAGTCTCTTTTCGGCCTCTTTTACTTCGTCGCTCTCGGGGTCGCTTGATATTTTCTCTTGTATGGCCTCGATTTTTTCAAGTTCAAGGTCTATAATGTCGTCCATGATTCTTTGAGCTTTGGCTACATGCTCTTTCAATAGCTCAAAGTCGAAGGTCGCTTCGGCTGTAAAGGGGTTCTTTACGTAAGAGAATAGGTTTATGGCGAGCAGACGGCACGAATCGTATGGGCACAATGGTATTTCGCCACAGGGGTTTGTAGATACTGTGCGGAATCCAAGGTCGGCGTAGCAGTCGGGGATGGACTCGCGTGTGATTGTGTCCCAGAAAAGTACACCCGGCTCGGCCGACTTCCATGCGTTGTGTATTATCTTCTCCCACAGTTTATTCGCGTCAATCTCTTTGCTGTGTGTGGGGGTGTCCGAGTCTATGGGGTATTGCTGTGTGTAGGGTGTGCCTTCTGTTACGGCTTTCATAAAGTCGTCGTCGATTTTTACCGATACGTTTGCGCCGGTAACTTTCCCTTCGGTCATTTTTGCATCGATAAATGCCTCTGCGTCGGGGTGTTTCACCGATACGCTCAACATCAATGCTCCTCGGCGGCCGTCTTGTGCAACTTCGCGTGTCGAGTTTGAATATCGCTCCATGAAAGGTACTATTCCCGTAGATGTGAGGGCTGAGTTTTTTACAGGAGTGCCTTTAGGGCGTATGTGTGACAGGTCGTGTCCCACTCCTCCGCGTCTTTTCATCAGTTGTACTTGTTCTTCGTCCACGCGTATGATTGCTCCGTATGAGTCGGCGTTGCCTTCGATGCCTATGACGAAACAGTTCGACAGCGACGCTATCTGGTGGTCGTTGCCTATTCCTGTCATGGGGCTGCCTTGTGGTACGATGTATTTGAAACGGTCGAGCAATTCAAAAATTTCTTGCGCCGACAGTGGGTTCTTGTACTTCGACTCTATGCGTGCAATTTCGTTTGCAATTCTCCAATGCATCTGTTCGGGCGATTTTTCATAAATTGTCCCGAATGAGTCCTTTACTGCATATTTGTTTACCCATACTCGTGCAGCAAGTTCGTCGCCATTGAAATATTCGAGCGAGGCTTTGAATGCCTCGTCGTAGGTGTACGATTGTTTTTCCACGTTTTTTTTATTTTTTTATTGTGTTAAAAACACAAAGAAACTGTTTCGATATGTTGTACCTTTGCATTTGTCGAATGTTTGCAGAGAATATCAAAAACAGTTTCTTTGAACTGACTGATTGATGTTGATGCAAAGATATTATTCTTTTTTGTAACAGCCAAATATTTTTCTTTTAAGTTATTAACCGATGGAAAGTTTTTCAAAAGTTGCTTTTCGTGTATTGAAAATCAATGTATTGCAATTTTTGAAAGTTGCAAAAGTTTTCCAAAAAGAAAATTTTCTTAATAATTCCTGTGAAAATGTATTCCTGAATGGATTCTTTTTGCAGGTTATTTGTGCTTGTCGATTTTTATTTTTGAAAATACTCTTTTGTCTGTGGTGTTCTGCTTTTTTTAACCGTGAGCATAAAAAAACTGCACCTGCTTGACAAAAAAATCAAGCAGGTGCAGGGTGTATGTGTTTCTTTTATTATGCTATTTGCAACGCTGTTTCTATTTCGTTCATTTCGCCACGGAACTGTTTGTTTGTCTCAAGCAGGTTCGAGATTGTCTTGCAGGCGTGCAGCACTGTCGCATGGTCGCGTCGTCCTATCTGCTGTCCGATTTTTGATGTTGAAAGGTCGAGGTGTTTTTTTGCGAGGAACATTGCTGTTTGTCTCACAAGTACAATTTCGCGTTTGCGCGATTTTGTGTTAATGCTGTTTACGTCTACGTTGTAAAAGTCTGCTACTGTTTTTACTATTTTTTCAATGCTTATAGGCTCTTTTTCGTACTCTGACAGCCCGCCGATGATTCTTTGTGCAAGTTGAAGGTCAATGTCGCGGTTGTTTATGGTAGAGTGTGCCATGAGTGATACGATAATGCCTTCAAGGTCGCGAACGCTTGCGTTTACATGCTCGGCGATGTATGTAATTACCTCTTCGGGGAACTTTAGTCCGTCGCGACGTATTTTGCTGCGCAGGATGTTCTTGCGCAATTCAAGGTCGGGCTTTTCAATTTCGGCGCTCAACCCCCATTTGAAACGGGTTATCAGCCTCTCTTCCATGCCTTTAAGCTGTGCAGGCGAACGGTCTGAGGTCATGATGAGCTGCTTGCCGTTGAGGTGAAGATGGTTGAATATGTGGAAGAATGCATTCTGTGTGCCCGGAAGCCCTGCAAATTCCTGTATGTCGTCGATTATGAGTATGTCGATGCTCTGATAAAAGCGCATGAAGTCGTTGAAGTTCTTGTGCAGCACAGAATCGGTGTATTGCACTTGGAACAGGTGTGCCGAAATGTACAGAACGCGCAATTCGGGGTGCAATTGTTTGATTTTTGTACCTATGGCATTTATCAAGTGTGTTTTTCCGACACCCGATGCTCCGTGTATGAACAGGGGGTTAAATGTCTTTCCCGGGAACATTGCCACGCTCTCGGCAGCAGTGCGCGGTAGCTTGTTGCTGCTACCCTCTACATAGTTGTCGAATGTGTATTTGCTTATGAGCATGGAGTTGAGTTCTTCAACTGCATCGTGGCGCTCGGGCTCTGTCTCCATAGACTCGTTGTTTGTTCCGTCTGTCAGGATTGTGTATTTGAGGCCTGCGCCCTCGCCGATAACTCTGTTAAGGGTGATGCGCAACAGGTCCAAGTAGTTCTCTTCGAGAAATTCACAGACAAAATGACTCTTAACTTGTATGTTAAGTGTCTTGTCCTTTATTTCGAGTGGAATTATGTCCAGAAACCAAGTCTTAAAAACGTTGGCCGATACATTGTCGTGTATTATATGCAGACAATTATTCCATATTGTGTTTAAATCAGAGTTCATCAGAGTCAGTCAGTAAAAGTTTTATTGTATTTATGACACGGGTACTGTATTAATAATATGCAGTTCCTTTTGGGGCTTTTGCAAGCGGCCGTGTCGTTTCGACAATGCAAATATCTGAAAGAAAAAGATAAAAAACAAATGAAAAAAGTTTTGGAATTTTATGTTTTCTGCAAGGGGTTAAATATCAGCTATTTGCAAAACTGTGTATTAAAAAGGTTGCTGAATGATGAAAACTTTTTAACTGTGTGTAAATGAGTATGATACCCTGTTAATAACTTTGTTAAAAGTTTGTCGCCTATTGTTTATGAAAGTTCGCATCGTGCCTAAAAACGGCTCTTTTGCACGTTTGTGCAATTGTTGATTTTGTTTTTGTGTTATTTTAGACAAAATCTAAATAAGTGATTTTATTTGCATCTTTAATATCTTATTTGCGATTTTGTTTATTTGGAAATTATAGTGTCATTTTTCATTGCTTTTTTTGATTATTGTAATATAATATAAGGTCAGTTTGATACAATTTTAAATATTTCTTTCATTAAGGTAACTTTACCTCAATAACCATAATAAACCCGCAATAAAATATTGAACAGATATTAATATAAGAAGGCTGCTACCCGGAATATTTTTCTTATCTTTGTATAGGAAACTGTTTAAGTTTCTAAGAATGTTTTTATAGATTATGAAAAAGATTGTTTTTCTTACAGGTGCCGGAATGAGTGTCGAGAGTGGAGTAAGCA
>CAZXIQ010000090.1:0-7219 GCA_964640785.1 uncultured Bacteroidaceae bacterium
AAATATTCAACTAATTATAATATATATCACGCGCCACTTTTGGCATCATTACCTATTTTTTTGTTGCCTATTTCTTGGGGTTCTTGATAAGAAACTCGGCAATCTGAACAGCGTTCAATGCAGCACCCTTCTTTATTTGGTCGCCTACAATCCACATGGTAATACCATTGGGGTTGGTAAGGTCCTTGCGTATACGTCCGGCGTAAACAGGGTCTTTGCCGGCGAGGAACAGGGGCATTGGGTACTCTTTCTTTTCGGGGTTGTCCATAAGTACGAGGCCTTCACCTTTCTCGACAGCCTCGCGCACCTGTTCGATGCTCAAAGGCTCTTCGGTCTCTATCCACAGTGACTGCGAGTGTGAACGCAATGCGGGTACACGCACACATGTTGCACTTACCTCAATATCGCTGTGCATTATCTTGCGTGTCTCGTTGTACATTTTCATTTCCTCTTTTGTGTAGCCATTCTCGGTAAACACGTCAATCTGGGGAATAAGGTTGAACGCAAGCTGGTAGGCAAATTTTTCTACGGTGGGCTCTTCGCCGGCAAGCACCTGACGATACTGTTCGTAAAGTTCGGCCATTGCCGATGCTCCCGCACCGCTGGCAGCCTGATAGGTCGATGCGTGTACGCGTTTGATGTGTGAAAGGTTCTCTATTGCTTTAAGTGCAACAACCATCTGTATGGTTGTACAGTTGGGGTTTGCAATAATGTTGCGAGGTGTGTCGTATGCGTCGCAAGGGTTCACCTCGGGTACCACAAGGGGTACGTCGTTGTCCATGCGGAAGGCACTTGAATTGTCAATCATTATGGTGCCGTGCTTGGTTATTGTCTCGGCAAACTCTTTCGAGGTGGAACCTCCGGCCGAAACAAAAGCATAGTCGATGCCCTTGAAGTCGTCGTTGTGTTTAAGCTCCTTGACAGTGTACTCTACACCTCTGAAGTTATAACTTGTTCCCGCGCTGCGTGACGAACCGAAAAGTACAAGCTCGTCAAAGGGGAAATTTCTCTCATCGAGGACGCGTAGAAACTCTTGTCCCACTGCGCCGCTGACGCCAACGATTGCTATTTTCATCTTATCTGTTTTGTGTATTTATTGTCTATCTTATTTGTTGTTTGCATTGCTATTTTCCTTTCACAATGCTAAGGCGTTGCAAAAGTACAAAGAAAAATGACATATAATAGAATGGTGTTGTGCTTTTTTTGTAAATTTGCAATAATAAACACTGTTTTTTATGTGTATGGAGGATATGTGGTTACAACGTACCGAACTGTTTTTCGGCAGTGAAAGGCTTGCGCGGATAAAATCGTCCCGGGTGCTTGTCGTGGGATTAGGGGGCGTGGGCTCATGGGCTGCCGAAATGATATGTCGTTCGGGCGTGGGCTGTATGACGTTGGTCGATGCTGATACTGTTGATGTTACAAACTTGAACAGGCAGATGCCTGCACTTGTATCTACCATAGGAAAGGTAAAATGTGAGGTTGTGGCCGAAAGGTTGCGTGCAATTAATCCCGCCGGTTCTTTTGTTGCGCTTGATATGTTTGTCGATGCCGATAATATTCCACAATTACTCGACGAGGGAAATTTCGACTTTGTGGTCGATGCAATAGACACACTGCCGCAAAAGGCGGCCCTTATAACTGCATGCTGGGAGCGCGGTATTAAGATTGTTTCGAGCCTCGGCGCCGGTGCCAAGGGCGACCTTTCCTGTATACGCGTGGGCGACCTGTGGCGCAGCGAGCATTGTGTGCTTGGGAAAAATCTTCGTCGTCTGTTGCGCGACATGCGCGGCAGGTATAAACTTCCGGTGGTGTACAGTGTCGAGGATGCTCGCAAGCATGCTGTGTGCCCCTCGCCCGGTGGCGGTAAGCCGCATATTGGAACAGTTGGTTACTACACAACGACTTTTGGCTGTTATATGGCCGCTTATGTAATAGAGAACTTATGATAAAGATAGAGAATATAACAAAAAGTTTCGGTTCCTTGCAGGTGCTCAAGGGCGTGAACCTTGAAATTTCAAAAGGTGAAATTGTCAGCATTGTAGGCCCGAGCGGAGCAGGAAAAACTACTCTGTTGCAGCTTGTCGGTGCGCTCGACACTCCCGACGGGGGTGCCATACGTTTCAACGGCGAAAATCTGTGTACAATGGGGCGTAACAGGCTTGCGGCTTTCAGAAACAAACATATAGGTTTTGTTTTTCAGTTTCATCAACTGTTGCCCGAGTTTACAGCTCTCGAAAATATTATGATTCCCGCTCTTATTGCCGGCGAAGGACGTGCCGAGGCTGCGCGTCGTGCAATGGAACTGTTGCAACTGATGGGTCTTTCGGCTCGCGCCAATCACAAGCCCTCGCAAATGTCGGGTGGCGAGAACCAGCGAATAGCCGTTGCGCGTGCCCTTGTGAATAATCCCGATGTTATTCTTGCCGACGAGCCTTCGGGCAGCCTCGACAGCCACAATAAAGAAGAGCTGCACAGGCTGTTTTTTGAACTACGCGACCGTTTCGGCCAGACTTTCATAATAGTGACGCACGATGAAAAACTTGCGCAAATTACCGACCGGACGGTGCGTATGGTCGATGGCGTTGTTACGGATGAGTAAGAACAGTTTCTGAATTTTTAATGAAAATTAAACTGTTTCCGTTTTTCGATGTCTAAAAGAAAAAAGATTTATGAAAAAAACGGTTTTTATAATAATTTTAATGTTCTTGGGCGTAACGGCTTATGCTCAGAATAATGATGCTCGTCGCTCGGACGATGCTCCTCGTCGTGGTCGCACCATGCGTAAGGCCTTCTCGCCCGAAGAGATGGCAAAAATGGAGGCAGATGCCATAAATGCCGCAGTAGGTCTCGACTCCCTCCAGTATCAGTTGGTGTATATACTGAAATATTCGGACATGGTGGCTATGCAGGACAGTATGAAGGCACGTGCCGCCCGTGCTCCAAAAAAACGTGGCACCGACGCCCCTCCCCGCCTCGACGATAAACAGCGCGAAGAGTGGATGAAGGCACGCGAGGATGTAATGAAAAAGCGTCGCGAGGCAATGAATGAGCAGATGAAACAGATTCTCACTCCCAAGCAGTACAAAAAATATCTCAAGTACGAAGAGGATAAATACTCTCGTCGCCATAAACAAGGCGAGCGCCGCAGTCGTCGTGCCGAAAAAAAACAGTGAGCCTTCAGGCTTGTCTATAATTTCAAACAGGTAATTGAACATGCTGTTCTTTTACCTGTTTTTATATAAAGAGCACTTAATTGTGTATAAAACCGTAAATTTTTTTTGTATCTGATTGGTTTTTTGTTTAATATTGCAGAGAAGTTGAGCTTCTCCTTTATGATGTAATGCTGGATATTTCATTTTAATAATATAAATATAGTTTAATATGGTTTCAGATGTAGAGAAAAATCTGGTTGTCGGCATTGACGTCGGTGGCACAGGAACAAAAATCGGAATTGTTGATGCACGTGGCGAAATTCTTGCTCGTGACGAAAGTATAGCAACTCCCCAATATACCGACTTTAATGAATTTGTCGATGCAATGAACGCTGTTGTTCAACGTCTCGTTCGTGAGATTGGTGCCGAGGGACGCATACGCGGAATAGGTATTGGCGCTCCCAATGCCAACTATTATGCCGGAACAATAGAGAATGCCCCCAATCTTCCTTGGAAAGGTGTTCTTGAACTTTGCAAAGTGTTCTCGGAAAAGGCAGGCGTTCCCGTTTACACCACTAACGACGCAAATGCCGCTGCCATTGGCGAAATGACATACGGCACGGCCAAGGGAATGAAAAATTTTATTGTGATTACTCTTGGCACGGGCGTCGGTAGCGGAATTGTCATTAACGGCCAGCTTGTATATGGCTGCGACGGCTTTGCCGGCGAGCTTGGACACGTGACAATGGTACGCGGCAAGCAGGGTCGTCTGTGTGGTTGCGGTGCCCGCGGCTGCCTCGAGGCATATTGCTCGGCAACAGGTGTGGCACGTACGGCAAAAGAGATTCTTAAAGCCGACAAGACTACTCCCAGCGCATTGCGCAGCGTTAAAAACATTACATCCAAAGATGTGTTCCTCGCAGCTAAGGCCGGTGATAAGATTGCAAAAGAGATATTCAAACAGACAGGTACCATGTTGGGTGAGGCTATTGCCGACTTTATCAAATTCTCGAGCCCCGAGGCTATCATCCTTTTCGGTGGTCTTACAAAGTCGGGTAAATATATTCTCGACCCGGTGAAAAAGGCTGTTGAAAAGAATGTAATGCCCATTTTCAAAGGCAAGGCAAAGATACTCATTTCGCAGTTGAAAGACTCCGATGCTGCCATTTTGGGCGCAAGTGCATTGGCGTGGGAATAACAAACTATTTAAATTAATACAGAAGGGTTGCCATGATTGCTTGCAGGGCAACCCTCTTTTTTGTATCTTCGCGAGTGATAAAAAACAGTTTTTATGGCGATTGACTTGCAAGTAGAGGGGCTGAGCAAAAGTTTCGGTGCTCTTGTGCTATTTGAAAAAATATCTTTCTCGGTAGAGAGTTCTCAAAGAATAGGGCTTATTGCCCGCAACGGTAAGGGTAAAAGTACGTTGTTGAAGATTATTGCCGGTAGCGAAAATTATGACGAAGGTTCCATTGTGTTCCGCAAGGACCTTAAAGTTGGTTATTTGGAACAGGAACCGCGTTTCGAGCCGGGAATAAAGGTACTCGATGCCTGTCTCCGTCGCAATGGCGAAAAGTCGGCTGTCATTTCTCGCTACGAGCGTGCCACGCAAAGTGGCGACGACCGCGAACTGCATGCTGCTCTCGAAGAGATGGAGCGTCTCTCGGCGTGGGACTTTGAATCAAAGGTCAAACAGGTGCTTTCCAAATTGAAAATCACAGACTTTAATCAGACTGTCGAGACGCTGTCGGGTGGCCAGATGAAACGTGTGGCATTGGCGTCTATTCTGTTGGAAGAGCCCGACCTTATGATTCTCGACGAGCCTACCAACCATCTTGATACAGAAATGGTAGAGTGGCTCGAGGAGTATCTTTCCCGTCTTAATTGCAGCCTGCTTATGGTCACTCACGACCGCTATTTTCTCGACAGAGTATGTAATGAAATTATAGAGATTGACGACAGACGTATATACCGATACAAGGGCAATTACAGCTATTTTCTGCGCAAGCGCGACGAACGTCTCGAAAATGCCGAGGCTGAAATGTTGCGTGCGCGCAACCTCATGCGCAAAGAACTCGACTGGATGCGTCGTCAGCCGCAAGCGCGTGCGTCAAAAGCAAAATACAGAATAGATGCTTTCTATAAACTCGAAGAGAAGGCTGCCGCACTGCGTCGCGAGGGTACAGTGACAATTGGTGCAAATGCACGCTACATTGGCAAAAAAATATTTGAAATGCGTGCGCTCAACAAAGCCTTTGGTGACAGAGTGATTGTGAAAGATTTTTATTACAATTTTGCGCGATATGAAAAGTTGGGAATAGTAGGTAACAACGGTACGGGAAAGTCTACTTTCATAAAAATGTTATTGGGGCGTGTAGAACAGGATAGCGGCACCATTGAGGTGGGCGAAACAGTCAAATGGGGATATTACAGTCAGGATGGAATAGCCTTTGACGAAAATATGCGTGTTATCGATGCTGTCAAAAAGATTGCCGAAGTTGTCGATGTTGGTGGAAAAACTCTTACCGCATCACAATTTTTGCAACATTTTCTCTTCTCCCCCTCGAAACAATACGACTACGTGTGCAAGTTGAGCGGTGGCGAGCGTCGCAGGCTTTATCTTTGCACAGTGCTTATGTCGTCGCCCAACTTTCTTGTCCTCGACGAGCCCACCAACGACCTTGACATTGACACCCTTCAAGTGCTCGAAGAGTATCTCGCCGACTTTAAAGGTTGTCTCATAGTTGTCAGTCACGACCGCTATTTTATGGACAGGGTGGTTGATCATCTGTTTGTTTTCAAGGGAATGGGCGAGATTAAGGATTTTCCCGGGAATTACACCGATTATCGCGATTGGCGCGACGAGGAAAAGGCTCAGAACAGGTCAGCCAACGATGTTAAGCCCAAGGCTGCTAAAGAAGAAAAAAACAGGCCTGTAAACTCTTCGGGCAAACGCAAAATGACCTTTAACGAGAAACGGGAATTTGAGGCCTTAGAGGTGGAAATAACCATGCTCGAAGAAGAAAAGTCTCAACTCGAAAATGATATATGTAGCGGTGCGCTCGACAATGATACTTTGTTTAAAAAGTCCATGCGTGTAGCCGAGGTAATAGAACTACTCGATGTAAAATCCATGCGATGGCTCGAACTAAGCGAAATAGGGTAGTACTCGGCATTTTATTTGTAACAAATTACTTATTATTGGTGAAAGTCTTGCAATTTGTATTTTTTTAACAATGTTGTCGGGTGTGACTTTTTTTCTTTCTGCGTATCTTAGCAAACAAAAAGAGTATAAAACAATTTTTTGTCTATAAAGACATAAGTAAAATATTGGAATAAATTATTGAACATGGAGAATATTCAAAAGGTAGACAGCTTTCAGTTTGAAGTAGACATGACTACGGTGGATAAGTTGCACCGCATGCGCCCAAGCGCATTGTGCAATATGATGTTGGCCTGTGCCGGTCGTCACGCCGATACTCGCGGCTTTGGCGCCAAAAGTAATTTAGGATGGGTAATGGCACGCATGGTACTCGACGTAAAAGATATTCCCCTTGGCTCGCAAAAATTCACAATTGAGACATTCATAAAAAATTCTTATCGTGGCTTCACCGACCGTTGCATCCGCGCTGTCGATGAAAATGGCAAGGAACTTGCTGCAATGATGGCTACATTTGCCATGATTGACCTCGATACACGCGCACCCTTCGATTTTAATAACGAATTTCACGACCTGTTTGTGCGCTATCTTGCTCCCGAAGAGCCTTTCAGTATTCCGCGCGTACCATCGCCTCGTCGTTGCAATGTAGAAGGCGTCGAGTCTGTTCATCGCAAAATAAGATACAGCGACGTAGATATTAACGGGCACATGAACAGCATCCGTTACATCGACCACATTATGGATATTCTTCCTCTTGACTATCTTTATATGCACGATTTTAATCGTTTCGTTGTTGCTTATATGCAAGAGGCAAAGCCCGGCGAGGGTCTCAACTACTGCATGAAAGAGGTCGAGGACGATACTTATTATGTGCAGATAGTTAAAGATAGCGGCGAGGCTATAT
>CAZXIQ010000091.1:0-7182 GCA_964640785.1 uncultured Bacteroidaceae bacterium
TAATATCTTCGCGCCCATATACCTCTTTTCTGATGTCATATTTCAGACAATCGGTATTTTCGCGAGGGACAATTTCGTCAAAGTCGTATTTCATACGTAATAAATATATTGGTCAGTAAATTATTATTTTATGTTCGTTTGCGTCGTACTTTATACCATCGTTGTCGATGAAAGAGGATAATGCGCCACTCTCGGAAAGTTCATTGACGCTACCCATGTGCAATATGTTTTTATCCATAAGCCACAGCCTGTCCGAAAGACGCAAGGCAAGTTCAAGGTCGTGGGTGGATAGCAATATTGCTTTTCCGCGCTCGTGGGCAAGAGTGCGCAGAGACTGCATTAAATTCACACGACTTGCAAAGTCGAGAAAAGCCGTAGGCTCGTCAAGCAGAATAATGGGAGTTTCTTGCGCCACAGCCTTGGCAATCATTGCCTTCTGTCTTTCACCGTCGCTCAAGGTCTCTATCATACGATCGGCAAGCCCAGAAATACCCAACAGCTCCATTGCTTCGTCCACTGCACGTTTGTCACGTCCGGAATTAAGGCCGAAGAAACCTGTATAAGGCATACGTCCCATTGCAACAACCTCGCGGACAGATAGGTTATATATTGGTTCGCGTCCTGTAAGCACTATTGCCAGATGGCGCGAAAGTTGCGAGGCGTCATTTACACTATTGCTACACCCGCAATACTCTATTCTACCCGACAGCGGCGACTGAAAAGCAGAAATGGTGCGAAGAAGTGTAGACTTCCCCGCACCATTTAATCCCACCAACGATACAAGTTCTTCGCTGTAAAGTCGGCCATTTATAGTATCGACAATCTGATGCTTGGAATTGCCATCGGCATAACCGATGGCAAGATTCGACAAAATCAGAGCCGGAGCATTCATGATATTCTTTTATTTACGATAGCCCACCCACTCTTGCAACAGGTCAAGAATCTCTTTTTTCACAGCCTCGGGCATTGTACCTATGCGTGCTTTGTGGCTGCCGTTAGGCTCAATGAATATACGGATATTCTGTTTATTGCGGTCGCGCAACCATGTAACACCGTTGGCTGTCCAAGGGTCCCACTCGCCATAAATATATATCATTTTCGGGTCGTTCTCTGTGAGGAAGTCCACAACCTTGCGATGCACACTACCGTCAAACTCTACATTGTGCCACTCTTCGCTGAGCATTATTTTCTTATAATAATCTTGCAAAGGCTCTTTTATATATTTTTTGAAAGGCTCTACATTGTAGCCATAGTAGCCAAAATCTTTAACCGCCTGCACCGAGAAAGAGTCGAGACGGTTGCCACGAGAGAAGTAGCTTGGGTCGCAGCTTGCCATAAAATATTTAAACACAGCGGCATCGCCTGCATCCAATGTAGGAATTTCGCTCACAGGCTTGCCCCATTGCCAGAATGAGAAGGCATATTCGAGTACACAATAATCATAAATTACCGACAGAGGCTGACGGAAGGTATAATTCTTCTTTTTGCAATAATCCTCGAACAGAGGCATATAAACCTCCTTGCGCTCGAGCAAAAGAATCTGATAGTTTCTTACAGCATCGCGAGCAGCTTTTGTCGAGGCTTGCTCGAGGAACGATTCGTGACGACCATCCTCCAACGCTACGCAGAGAGGAGCAACATAGGGCACAGATACATCAACATCGTCGGGGTAATATGCACGGTAGAACATTGATGTTGAACCACCCTTGCTGATGCCGGTAGAAAGCCATTTGTTCTTGTAAAATTCTTTAAATGCTGTGGTGATAGCATGGTAATCCTCCATTGAATTGGGGATTGTCAAATAATCCCAATTACAGGGTGCGGGTGTGGACTCATCGAAATAACGGTGCTCTACAAAGAGAACATTTGCATCAATCAGCGTGGTAAGTTCTTCGTAGAAACGGTTAGAAGAGAAGTTGCTGCCGCCACCGTAGCCTTGAGTGATGATAACCATAGGACGGTCCCAGCCACGATGTCCCAAAAGTACACGCTGTTCGAATGTGCCGGCCTCGGGATTATCTTTATCCAACTGCTGAGTGAACTTCAGAGAGTAGTAAGAGCGTGTAGTGTCAAGTTTCTCAATCTTCTCGAAACTACTTACTGCATTGATTTTTTTAAGCATTTTTGTCACGTCATTCTTCTTTGCGCTGATGGTAACGGCAAAGACAACAAGCAACAAAACTGTAAAATAACGTTTTAACATAATGGTTTTATTTTTATTTGTTTTTTAATAATTCACAGATTTTTGCGAAAATAAGGCTTTTTGGTATATGTGGCAAGAAAGAATTATTTTTTTCTTTCAAGTTCTTGCAAATTTTCCATTTTTTTTGTTTCGAGGAATTCATATATTCCACTCAAGTGCTCGCGCACACGTTTACCACCAAACTCGTAGACTTTTGTCACAAGGCCGTCAAGAAAATCGCGGTCGTGACTAACCACTATAAGCGTACCGTCGTAATCGCGCAATGCCTGTTTCAGTACATCTTTGGTCTTTAGGTCAAGATGATTGGTTGGCTCGTCGAGAATCAACAGGTTCACAGGTTCGAGCAACAATTTCAGAATAGCCAATCGTGTACGTTCGCCACCCGAAAGTACCTTTACTTTGCGACTGCTCTCTTCGCCACCGAACATGAATGCTCCCAAAAGGTCGCGTATTTTATTGCGTACATCGCCTTTGGCAACATCGTCGATAGTCTGAAAAACAGTAAGTTCTTCATCGAGCAAAGAAGCCTGATTCTGTGCAAAATATCCTATCTGAACATTGTGTCCGAGGGTAATTGTACCGTCATGCTCTATTTCGCCCATGATAGACTTTACCATCGTAGACTTACCCTCGCCGTTGCGACCCACAAAGGCCACTTTATCGCCACGTTCGATTGTAAAATTGGCATTGCTGTAAATCAACTTATCACCGTAGCTCTTTCCCACAGCATCGCATTGCACAGGATAGCTGCCGCTACGTGGCGAGGGCGGAAATTTAAGTCTCAACTGCGATGTATCTTCCTCGTCTACCTCAATAAGTTCGAGCTTTTCGAGCATCTTCACGCGGCTCTGCACCTGAAGAGTTTTTGAATATGTACCCTTGAAACGCTCTATAAACTCCTTTGTCTCGCGTATCATCTTCTGCTGCTCTTCATATTGTTTCTGCTGCTGTTCGCGACGCTCTTTGCGCAGTTCAAGATAGTGACTGTACGAGGCCTTGTAGTCATATATGCGTCCCATAGTAACCTCAATGGTGCGCGTAGTTATAGAATCGACAAATTTTCTATCGTGACTGATGAGTACCACAGCCTTTGAAGAACTCTTTATAAACTCTTCGAGCCATTGAATACTCTCAATGTCAAGATGATTGGTAGGCTCGTCGAGCAACAGCACGTCGGGGTCTTTCAATAACAATTTTGCAAGTTCTATTCTCATGCGCCACCCACCCGAAAAATCACTTGTGGGACGGTTAAAGTCGCTACGCTCAAAGCCAAGGCCGAGAAGTGTCTTTTCCACATCCTCCTCAAAGTGTGTCATGTCTATCGCATAGAATTTCTCACTAAGAGCGGTAACTTTCTCAATGAGAGCCATATAAGAATCACTCTCATAATCGGTGCGCTCCATCATTTCTGCATTCAGACGTTCAATCTCTTGCTCAATCTCTTTCAAATGGGCAAAAGCCTGAGCAGTCTCTTCAAAAACCGTACGACCATCCTCGGTCATTAAATGCTGAGGCAAATAAGCAACCACACAATCTTTAGGAACAGAGACAGTGCCGCGTGTAGCCTGTCTTACGCCCGCCAATATCTTAAGCAAAGTACTTTTTCCGGCACCATTCTTGCCCATAAGAGCAATGCGGTCCTTCTCGTTAATCTGAAAAGAGATATCTTTAAACAGTGTCGTTCCGCCAAACTCGACGGCAAGACCATCAACTGAAATCATAATTTATAAATTACAAATTTAAAGTTGCGAAGATACACAAAAATCCGCACATAAACGAAAGTTTTTAGTAGCATAGTTTCACAGGACCCATAAGACCGCATTCGCGCAAAGGCTTGTCGGCCGATGGTGCGGAAATAGTCCAAGTTTTTCGCTCATTTTCGGGCAAAGCCGCATCGTAGACAAGGCGGTTGAACCACGTGCTTGTAACCTCCACTGTAAGTTCATTCTTGCCGGCGACAACAGCCGAACTGACATCAACCATATAAGGCGCGCACCACAAAGTACCCATTTTTTTACCGTTTACCCTCACCACGGCAATCATATTCACACTGCCTAAGTCGAGCGACAAAGGAGCAGAAAGCATCAAACTATCCGCAAAAAAAGAGGTCTTATAAGTTACTGTACCCGAGAAAGCCTTTGCCTCGTCAGAGACATCCAGCATGTTCCAAGGCTTTAACTCCTTGACACGCAAAGTATCGGGAGCGCCCCAACCGGCAGGAAACGATAAACACCAATCGGCATCAAGAGGCTTTTCGTTTTTCGCAGAAAGCACTGTTTTTTCGTCTGTTACCTTGTCATTATGGAACACAACAAAGCACGAGCCGCCACGAGACAAAGAGATATCAACTGAGGTATATCCATCTTCACACTTACCCTCAACTGCAACCATTTTACCTGTTACGGGATTCCACAATTCTGCGCACCCGACAGTAGCAAACTGCACACGTCCTGCAAAAGAATCACCCTGCATGGGAGTGACAAAATAACAATCGGCTCCCTGAATTTTGCGATGCAACCAACGTACATTGCCTTTCACATCTGCCGGCACATTCAATATTTCAAGAGCTTGTTCTATGCTTACTCCCGAAAGAATGCCTCCCTTTCCCACACGTTTGAGTTTTCCGGTCACAGCACCACCCCAAATGGCACGGACAGCTTTTTCGAAACGACGTTGCGTCTTTTTTCCACCCGACAGTGTAGCCACACTTTTCGGTGACGAGGCAACCACAATAGCACCATCCTTCATCAAAGAATAGAGACGCTCCAAAGTTTCGGGCAACATACGCTTATTCTCGGGAACCCATATAAAACGGTAGCTCTGTCCTTCGGGAGTAACCACGCGCCCACCCTCTACACTCAAACGGTTAAGCAATACATCAGGGTTGCAATAATCATATTTATACCCTTCGGGAAAGGGATATTTCTGCGAAGGCTTGTGGCTAATCTCGTCACCCAAATACCATAGTACATCGCTGACAGCCCTGCCACGTTCGAGCATATAACTGCAACGTGCAAGATAGGTGGTAAATTCGCGCATGTGGGGCCACCACGTCTGACCGCGCAAGAAAGGAGTACCTATTTTTGAGCCGAACGACGTTCCGGGTTTCAGATAATTTATCTGCGGATTATGCGTGTATGTGTGGAAAACATTGTGTGTGACACCCTCGACAGCATTAAAATCAGCAACCTCTTTAAGCATCTGCCAACGCTCGTCCCATGTGAGGTCAAACGAAGTGAATGCCTCGGCATTTACACGAGGTTTACCATAGAGACGTGCAGCCGACGCAGTAGGCTTTATGGGTTTAAAATCGAGGTCACCGACGTAGCCTAAACTGAAAGGATGCCAATATTCGCACATAGGAACATCGGCGTGTTTAAAATATTCCATAATATCGGCAGGAAAAACATCGCCGGCAGCAGTCTCGTACAGCACCGACAAGCCCGATTCGCGACCAAGCTGGGATATACGTTTATAGAATCTGTTTACAAAAAGTTCGTTGATTGTAGAACGCCAATCGAGCAAGAAACGCGAAGTTGTCTCGGGAGAGTTTACCACATATCCAAACAAAGTCGGCAACCAACTGCGAACATCGTATCCTGCGTGTTCTTTAAACTCGGCCTCCATCTTATTTGTCCACGTCTGCACGTTGCACTCCCAACTGTCGAGCAACAGCCCTTTCAACAGCCCGCCTTGCAAAGTACCCTCGGCCAAATGACCTATATAGCCATTAAAATGAGTCTCGGCACCCTCATAGGAAAATTTATCGCACTCCCATCCTGTTCCCGAGGGTGGCGCAGGACCATTTTTCCGACCGGAATTCACATGGCCTATGCGCATTACTGTCCAGTCGCCGGCAAAAGGAACTTTCCAGCGAAACACCCCTGCACTATCCATACATGCGGTAACATCAAAAATATTTTCGCTGTCAATGTATGCCTCCTCGGACTGTACAAGGTCGTCGGCGGTACGTTCAAAGGCACGTAACGTCCACCCGGCCTCGGCCTCCCAATTATTTTTACGCGCACCTGCAATCAGACGCATGTGCGTGAGACGCATTTTATATTTATTGGTAATCTCAATTCTGTATTTTACAGCATCGTACACCTCGCGACAAGCAACACTCATCCGTGCCTTATCCTGCCAATTTGCCGAGGGCATCGGAGCGTCCATCACCTTAGTCTCGTCGCCATGCTCGTTTATGGCAAACATTGCAACCCTGACACCCGGGTCGTAGCACATCGCATGATTGAATGTCTGCACGGGGGAAAGTTCCAAGGTGCGTATAACCGTTGGCACTCCGTAGCTCACAACAACAGTGTGAGTATTGCCGCCCGGCGGTAAATTAACCTCGCCTTTCTTTGATAGAAGAGCCGAAAAATCATAAGCTCCGTCACACTCTACTTTTACAGGCTTGGGAATGGGATTTTTTGCACCCACCGGCGTTGGAAATGCAAGCACTGCAACATCCTTATAGTCGCGCCACTCTTCAGCGCTGGGCGAAGGCCGGTCAATGGTCATGTTGATATATTTATCGGCATTGACACATTTTTCTCTTCGAATAATTGTGCGCATGGCATTTTCGGGCTTAATCCATGGCCCGCCGGCCATTGCCCAACCGGGGCAATTCTGCATGGTAAAGCGTAACCCCAAGCGACGACACTCCTCGGCAACGAACTTCACAGCATCTTCCCATTTGTCGCTCATACAAGCAATATCCTCGCCTGTGGCTGGCCATTTTCCACCAAACTGACCATGGAAAAAGTGTACTCCTGAAATTCCGGCCTCGGCAATAGCCTCAAGGTCGGCTGTAATACCCTCGTACGACACATTTCCACCGATAAAATGGAACCACGTCTCGGGATAAAAGACTTTCTCGGGAGCGACAAAAAATTTACGGTCGTGGGCGCCAAACTCACGTTGAAGAATTTCTTGCGAGGGTAACACATCTGCTATTTGAGCTTGTAACATATTTGTGC
>CAZXIQ010000092.1:0-7138 GCA_964640785.1 uncultured Bacteroidaceae bacterium
CTATATGGAGAAAAGCAAAGAGGGTAACCCTATTTTACTTTTGGGTCACCCTCTTGCTGTTAGGCTGGGGGCGTTCGAAAATCCACTATCTTTCTTCAAATTTCCTCCGAAAAACTAAAGTTTTTCTCGTCCCTCTTATCCAAGATGGACAGTTTTTGTTTGCTTTGCAACAAAAATCAAGGGTAAAAATTGCCGTAAAATAAAAAAGTAAACAGCGATTGAGATAACTTTTACCTCAACCGCCGTAATAAAAGAAACATTTAAAAATATACCGAACTGACATTATCTTACGAATTAACGTATTCGGCTTTTCTGCGTGGTACAAGACTATTCAAGAATTTATCGTCGTAATACGTATGGGGTGCGTAAATACTATTTTAAAAATATTTCAGGGTTCGATTCAACAATGTGAAACGAACCCTGTTTTTATAAATTCTATTGTCCCGAATTTTTATTCCAAGTACACCATTATATTTCCGCTAAGCTGCAAAAGAGAAATTTCGCATAGCTTGGTGTTGTATTCTGCTACAAGAATGCGCTCTTCGGCGTCGAGTAAGCTCTGCTGTGCCTCGCGCATTTCAATGCCCGAAAGGTCACCCAAAAGGTATCTTTCGTGTGCAATTTCGTAATTTTCGCGTGCGGCGAATACATTCTGGCGCTCAAGAGCAAGCAGACGGGTGTTATTCTCGTATGCCTGCCACAGGTCGGCAAGGTCGGCGTATAGTGCAAGTTGAAGATCTTGTTGCTCAAGCTCGGCATTTTTTATTGCAAGTTTGGCGTTGCGACGCTCTTTGTTTCTTTTTCCGTCAAAGAGTTTGAATCCTAATGTTACACCAAAGTCTGCTCCCCATTGCTTGCGTATGTCGGTTGTGCCTACCTCGTATTTGTTGTGTGTGTAGCCATAGCCGGCATTAAGGCTCAAATAGGGATAGTCGCGCGAACGTATGCTCTTCAGGTCAATTTCGGCAAGTTTCTTGTCTTGTGCAGCCAATAGCAGCGATGCGTTATTTTGCAGTGTCGATTCCCACAGTTTGTCGAAATTCAGTGCGCGAACAACGTCTACCGTCGTGTCCGAAACGTTGAATGTTTCTTCTATATTCTGGTCGGCCATAAGTTCGTGCAGACGTATGCGTGATGTTGCAAGAAGTTCATGCTGCTTTACACTTTCGGCACTGTCGGCGTTGAAGTCTACACGTGCCTGCAATAGGTCGAGGCGCGAATTGTCTCCGATGATGTATCGTTCGTATACTATGCGCAGACGTTCACGTGACAGTTGCACAGCGTAATTAAGGTTGCGCAGACGCGCACTCTGTTGCACATAATTGTAATATTCGGCAGTGAGCTTTGCTACAAAATCTTCTATGGCGAGACGTGTCTGTGTCTCACTTTGCAGTTTCAGTTCGCGCAGACGTTTATAGTCGGCCTGCATCTTGAATCCGTCGAATATCATCCATTGCAAGTCTATTCCTGCACGCAGTGTGTGGTCGGTGATGTTGCGTTGCTTGGATGTTGTTCCGCTTGCGCGGTCGGTGGTGTTGGTGTTGTCGAGCGTCCCGCTGTACCCTGCCGAGAGGTTTGCAGTGGGCAACATGCCTGCATTTGCCCACGAGAAATTGTTTCCGGCAATCTCCTCTTGGTTGCGTACGATGCGTAGCGAATAGTTGTTTTCAAGACCACGTTCGATACATGCTTTCAGCGTGTTCGGGTTTTCCTGTGCCTGAGTGTTCAAGGCTGCAAACAGTAGTGTAGCTGTGTAGATTATATTTTTCAGTTTCATGATTTTTTATTTGCAAGGTCGGTTGATACAAATGAATATATTGTAGGTACTATGTACATTGTAAGCAGGGTGGATATTAACATTCCTCCAACGACGGCTGTTCCCATTGCTATTCGTCCGTTACAGCCCTCACCTGTGGCAAACATCAGCGGCAGCAATCCTAATATGGTCGATGCGCTGGTCATCAGAATGGGGCGCAGACGCAATATCGATGCGTCGCGTATGGCCATCATCTTATCAACGCCTGCTTTCTGCTTTTGGTTGGCAAATTCCACGATGAGAATACCATTCTTGGCTACAAGGCCTATGAGCATGATGATACCAATCTGACTGAATATGTTCATCGTCTGGTCGCCGAGAATCATGAATATCAATGCGCCACAGATGGCAAGGGGTACTGTCAGCATTATGATGAACGGGTCTTTGAAACTTTCGAATTGTGCAGCAAGAATAAGATAAATAAGTACCAAGGCTAATGCAAATGCAAACATCAAACTCGATGAACTTTCGCGGAACTCTTTAGAATCGCCGGCAAGTGCCGTACGGAATGTGTCGTCAAGTGTGCTTGCTGCAATTTTGTCCATTTCGTCGAGTCCGTCACCGATGGTTTTTCCCTCGGCAAGGCCGGCCGATATTGTTGCCGACACGAATCGGTTGTAACGATAGAGCTTGGGTGGTGCAATTCCTTCGATAAGTTCCACAAGGTTCTCCATTTGTATCATTGCTCCATCGCTGCTGCGCATGTAGATTGATTTTAAGTTTGCGGGGCTGTTACGTTGCTGGCGGTTAATTTCTCCCACAATTTCATATTGCTTGCCGTTGAGGTAAAGATAACCCAGACGTTGTCCGCTAAGGCCATATTGCAGGGTCTGTGCAATGTCTTTTGTGTTTACTCCCATCAGGTTGGCTTTCTCGCGGTTAATCTCTATGCGCAATTCGGGCTTACTGAATTTAAGGTCTACGTCGGCCATTTGGAATATGGGACTGTCATATACTTTTGCCATGAATTTCGGGAGTACCTCTTGTAACTTTTCTATGCTTGTGGCTTGTAGCACATATTGCACGGGCATTGCTCCGCGTCGTCCGCCGAAGGTTGAGCGCTGTTGCACGAATGAACGTGCATCGGTCTTTGTGCGTACGGCGCGCGACAGTTTTTCGGCAACTTCCATCTGTGTGTAGTTGCGCTCTTTAAGGTCTTTAAGCGTAATTTGTATATTTCCGTTACCTTCCGACACACGGGCGGTGATAAAGGCTGCGTCGGGCATCAGCGAGTCGGCCATGCGGCTTATGTCCTCTGTATAGTCGCGCATATATTCGTATGTTACGCCTTCGGCACCCATAGTGCGTATTGTGATACTCGAACGGTCCTCAAGCGGTGCCATTTCCTCGGGGATGCTTGTCCACATCCATCCTATGCCTATAAATGCCAATATCATTATTACTATTGATATGTAGCGTCGGCGCAGGAACCAATTAAGACTTTTTGCGTAGTATCTGTTCATGCCCTCGAAGAATGGTTCTGTTTTTTGGTAGAACCAACTTTGTTTTTCACGACGTATCAACAGTTTGGTGGCAAGCATTGGGGTAAAGGTGAGTGCGGCAAAGGATGATATTATCACTGAGCCGGCTACCACAAAGCTGAACTCACGGAACAGTCGTCCTGTGGTTCCCTCCATAAAGACAATGGGCAGGAACACTGCTATCAGGGTTATTGTAGTCGAAATTACGGCAAAGAATATTTCTATTGCTCCTTCTATTCCTGCAGCTTTGGGGCTCATGCCTCGTTCTATTCGTATGTAAATATTCTCTGTCATTACAATAGCGTCGTCCACCACAAGACCCACAGATAGTACAATGGCAAGCATCGAGAGCACGTTTATCGAGAATCCTGCAATGTACATTATGAAGAATGCGCCCACCAGCGATACGGGGATTACAATACATGGAACAAGTGTTACACGCCAATCGCGCAAGAACAGGAATATGATGATAATTACAAGAACAAACGCTTCGTATACAGTGCTTTTTACCTCGTCGATGGAGGCGCGTATGAAGCGTGTGTTGTCAAAGCCGTAGTTGTATGTTACATCTTCGGGCAGGTCTTTTTTCATCTTTTCCATACGGTCGTACACTGCCTCGGCGATGTTTATGTGGTTGGCACCGGGCTGCGGTATTACAACTACGCCCACCATAGGAACGCCGTTCATCTTCATGTAGCTTTTAAGGTCGCGTGCGCTCAGTTCGGCGCGGCCAATGTCGCTGAAACGTATGATGCGTCCCTCATCTTCTCTGATGACAAGGTTGTTAAACTCGTCGGTAGTGTGCATCAGTCCCAATGTTCGTATGGCAAGTTCAGTGTTGTCACCCTCGATGCTGCCCGAGGGTAGCTCTACATTCTCTTTGTCGAGGGCATTCTTTACGTCCATAGGGGTTATTCCGTAACCCGACATTTTCACTGGGTCGAGCCACAGACGCATACAGTATCTTTTCTCGCCCCATATTGATACGCTGCTCACCTCGGGGATTGTCTGTAACTGCTCTTTTACAGTAAGGTCGGCAATTTCGCTTATTTCGAGTAGCGAGCGTTTTTCACTCTGTATGGCAACCATCAGAATGGGGGTTGCGTCGGCGTCGGCTTTTGACACAGTCGGGGGGTCGCAGTCGCGCGGAAGGTAACGTTGTGCGCGCGAAACTTTGTCGCGTACGTCGTTTGCGGCTGTCTCAAGGTCTACTGATAGTTCAAATTCTACGGTAATGCGGCTCTGTCCCTGCTGGCTGACGCTTGTAAGCGAACGTATGCCCGGAATACCATTGATGTTCTGTTCCAATGGCTCGGTTATCTGGTTTTCTATTACGTCGGCGTTTGCTCCGGGATAAGAGCAAGAGACTGATATTATCGGGTTGTCTACCGAGGGGTATTCACGCACTCCGAGGCTTATGTAACCAATAATGCCGAATAGTACTATTATTAGTGTCAGCACTGTTGCGAGTACCGGACGGCGTATGCTTAGTTCGGAAATATTCATTTTTATATTCCTCCTGTTATTTGTTTACACTGTCGAGAATAACTTTTTGTCCTGTACGTAGCTGCATTGTTCCGGTTGTGATTACTGTGTCGCCGGGGTTAATGCCTTCGAGTACCTGTACAAGCGATTCTGTGCGTACTCCTTTTTTTATTTCCACGGGCAGTGCTTTTCCGCTTTTATATAGAAAGACTTTGTCTATGCCCATTTCCGAAATTATCGCTTGACTGGGTACGGCAAGTGTCTTTTCAAATGTTTGCGTGGTAAGAGCTATGCTGACGTAGCGGCCGGGGTAGAGTTTGCCGTCGCTGTTGTCGTATAGTGCGCGCACGCTGAAGGTGCGTGTGTCGCTGTTTACATGCGAGTCGAGAGCGTATATTTTTGCTTTTTTCTCGTCAAGGTCGCCCTCTACGGTGAATGTGAGCGCTGTTTCGGCTTTCAGCGTTCCGGCGTATCTCTCGGGTACTGCAAAATCTATTTTCAGCGGGTTTGTTTTTGTAAGTCTGGCGATGGTTGTTGTGGGCGAGGCGTATGTTCCCTGACTTACTTGACGCAATCCGATTGTTCCGTCAAAGGGGGCACGAAGCTCTGTCTGCTCTATGTTTGCAACAACCTTGTCTATTTCGGCCTGCAATGTGGCGAGGTTCGTTTCGGCCTCTTGGAAAGCCTCTTGGCTGACTGCCTCTTTTTCGAGCAGTGCATTCTGGCGGTACATGCGGTCGGTGTATAGTTTAAGTTGTGCCTCAAGTTTTTTAAGTTCGGCCTGCAAGGGTGCATCGTTTATCTTTGCGAGAAGGTCGCCTTTTGACACGCGTGAACCTTCTTTAAAGTATATGTTTGTTATTTTTCCTGATGTCTCGAACGAGAGGTCTACCTCTTCGTCGGGAATTATGCTGCCGCTGACGAAAAATTCGTCCGAAATTGTTGTTGGCGATAGTACTACTGCTTTTACGTTAAGGTCGCGGCTCTGTTTGCCTTTGGCCGATGGTGTCTCTTTAATTTCGTCGTTTACCTTCGGGATAAATGTGCGTATGCCCATCACTGCAAGTCCTACAACGATAACCGCAACAATTCCCCATTTAATGAATTTGTTCATGTTTGTATTTTTTTAGTAATTTATACAGTTTCTTATAATATTATTCTGACATTTCTTTCTTTTAAAAGATTAATTTGTTAAATATTTTTTTATACATTTTTTCATACTTTTAAGAAACTGTTTGAGTTTATATCGCCCAATTTTTTACAAACCTAAAGAGGCTGCGGCAAAATAAAAATTTCGACACAGCCTCAATTATTTTTTTTTATAACAATTCCGATAAATCTTTTTCGGCGATAAAATCGAGTTTGTTAAGAATTATAATTTCGCGTGAGCGTTCGGCGTCGTTTGTGCGGAATACCATTATTCCGTTGTTACCCAACATGAAAGAGTAGAAATATGATATTCCTATGCCTGCCTCGCTGAATAGTTTTATTGTGTCGGCGGCGCGTCCTACCTCATTCTCGAGCCTTATTGCAAATACGTCCGACAAATTTACCGAAATTCCTGCATTTTTCAGTGTTTCGTATGCGCGTGTAGGCTCTGAACAAATGATGCGGTATATTCCATACTCTGTTGTGTCGGCAATGGTTGTTGCAATTAATTGAATGTTGCCTTCTTTGAGCAGGTCGAGCACTTTTTGCAACGTTCCCTGTCTGTTTTCTATGAATACAGATAGCTGATGTACTGTCATATTGTTTATTGTTAAATTACTTGTTTAAAATGTCTTACGCAGGTCTTTTACTCTCACTGCTTTGCCCTCGCTTTTGGGTAGTGCGCCTTTGGGCATAAGCTTTATGTAGGGTGTTACGAGTATTTCGTCTTTCAGTTGGCGGGTAATTTCGCGTGTGAGTGACTGCAAACGTGCATAGTCGTCGGTGAACATTTCGTTCAATTCCACCTCTATTGTCATTTCGTCGTTGGTGTCTTTTGTTTCCAAAGTTATCAGATAGTCTGTGCTCAATTCCTTGAATTGTAATAATATAGTCTCTATCTGTATGGGGAATATGTTTACACCTTTGAGAATTATCATGTCGTCGCTGCGTCCTTTCATGCGGTCGAGACGTTTGTGGTGACGTCCGCAGGGACACTCTCCGGGCAGTATGCGTGTAAGGTCGCGTGTGCGGTATCTGAGCAGTGGCATTGCTTCGCGGTTGATTGTTGTGAGCACAAGCTCGCCAACCTCGCCCTCGGCAACAGGTTCCAATGTTTCCGGGTCTACAATCTCTACAATATAATAATCTTCCCAAATGTGCAGGCCATTCTGTTCGGTACATTCGAATGCAACACCGGGGCCGCACA
>CAZXIQ010000093.1:0-7122 GCA_964640785.1 uncultured Bacteroidaceae bacterium
ATGCTCGCATCGGCGAGGGCGACGCAGTCATCTTCTTCAACTACCGCAACGACCGTGCAAAAGAACTTACAATCGTTCTTACACAAGAAGATATGCCCGATGCTGGCATGAAGACAATTCCCGGATTGCAATACTATTGCATGACCCCCTATGATGCAAAATTTGTTGGCGTACACATCCTCTTCGACAAAGAGAATGTCGAGAATACTCTTGGCGAGTTTGTTGCAAAGCAGGGCTTGAAACAGCTCCACATAGCCGAGACAGAGAAATATGCTCACGTTACATTCTTCTTCAACGGTGGTCGCGAGACACCTTACGACAATGAAGACCGTATACTTGTTCCCTCTCCCAAAGTTGCAACATACGACCTTCAGCCCGAAATGAGTGCATACGAAGTTAAGGATAAGCTCGTCGAGGCTATCGCCACAGAGAAATACGACTTTATCGTTGTAAACTTTGCAAATGGAGACATGGTGGGTCACACAGGTGTTTACGAGGCAATAGAAAAAGCTGTTGTTGCAGTAGATGCTTGCGTTAAGGATGTTATTGAGGCGGCAAAGGCTCATGGCTACGACTCTATCATCATTGCCGACCACGGTAACGCTGACAATGCAGTGAATGCAGACGGCTCGCCCAACACAGCCCACTCGTTGAACCCCGTACCTTGCGTGTATGTAACCGACAAGGAGAATGCTACCGTTAAAGATGGTATTTTGGCTGACGTTGCACCCTCTATTCTCAAGATAATGGGCTTGCAGGCTCCGGCTGACATGACAGGTACTCCGCTCATCTAAAAGTAACAAAAATGGTACAGATAGGCGATACAATCGTCTCTTTCTCAATATTCACCGAGTATTTCTGCTGCGACCCGGCACATTGCAAGGGTATTTGCTGTGTCGAGGGCGAGGCAGGGGCTCCGGTGGCGTTCGACGAGGTTGAGAAACTCGAAGAGGCTCTTCCTGTGGTCGAGAACGAAATGACAGGCGAGGCACGTGCCATTGTTGCCGAGCAGGGGGTTGTATACAACGACCCCGACGGCGACCTTGTAACCTCCATCGTGAACGGCAAGGACTGTGTCTTTGCCACACGCGACAGCAAAGGGTGTACCTTATGCCTTATAGAAAAGGCTTTCAACGAAGGACGTTTCCATTGGCGCAAACCAGTCTCTTGTTACCTTTACCCGGCGCGTCTGGGCAAGGTGGGCGACCTTACATCCGTAAATTTTCACAAGTGGGATGTTTGCCGTCATGCAGTGGTAAAGGGCAGGCGCGAGGGCATTCGTGTGTACGAGTTTCTTAAGCAGCCTTTCATCGAACGTTTCGGGCAAGAGTGGTACGACGAACTTCTCACTGTTGCCGAGGAACTTAAGGCTCAGAAATACATATAATACAAGGTCCGGGAGTGTCTCGGACCTTTTTCATCAATCCCACTCACAAACAGAGCACTTACTTTCGCTAAATTGCAAAAATGAAACTTAGCACAGTTCGGTGTTGCACAACACAAATATCTCCAATTTTAAAAGTAGTTTCATTCTAACTTTATATTATTCTTAATTTTTATTATGTTTGCAGAAATTAAAGCAGCATCGACGGTAGTTTTAATAGTCCCTGACTACTTATTGATGCTTGAATATTAATTTTCAGGGGCTTTCGATAAGTAAACATGAAAAAGCTATTTTTTGTCGTACTATTAGCCTTGATAGGGTTACAAGTAAACGCACAAGGCAGTAACCTTGCAGATAAAGCATCCAAAAAAATCAGCGTCAGCAAGGCACTTTTCAAGCAAGGTGACGATGTCAATTGGGCCAATCCGGACATGGATGATACCTCGTGGAGTGAGATTGACATTACAAGGTACTGGAACGAACAGGGTTTCCCCACCAACGGCGATGCATACTCTTGGTATCGCATTCATGTAAATATCCCCAAAAGCCTGCTGGATGGCGCCGACCAACAAAATGTTGTCATGTTCAATCTCCCTAAAGCAGATGACGTCGATGAATGCTACCTCAATGGTAAACTTATTGGCTCGACCGGCCTCATGCCGACAAGCAAATCGGGCTATTTATCGGCTTGGAAACTTGAACGCAATTATGCTGTCGATGCAAAAAAGGGCGGCATCCGTTGGGACGAAGACAATGTAATAGCCGTACGTATTTATAACCGAAGTCACTCGGGAGGTTTATACAACAACCCCTTGAATATATTCTGCCCCAAAGCAGCCGATGGCCTCTCTTTGCGTCTTACCGACACAAACGTTGGAGATTACCATTATAACGTAGAAATTATCAACAAGTACGCAACATCTACCAGCGGAAAATTGGAAATCAATATCACCGACCGCGAGACAGGAGCAACGGTAAAATCAATAACCAAAAAGCTTAACATCAAACGCAATAAGCCCGCGAACATCTCTGTGCCATACAGCATGGATAAAATGTGCCACATGGCGGTAACTTATATTGATGAAAAGACAGGAAAAGTGCTCATAGAGAACAAACAACTGAAGTACGTCCTTACTCCTGCCGACCCTGCTACACCGCGCTTTAATAACGCTCCGGTGTTTGGCGTGCGTCCGGGCTCACCCGTCATCTATCGTTTCGCTGTAACCGGCGAACGTCCTATGAAGTTCACATGTAAAAACCTGCCCGAGGGGCTGCAGCTCACAGAAGACGGAGGTGTGCTGACCGGGAAAATAGGCAAGGACGGCAACTATACTTTCACTGTGACAGCCGAAAATGCCAAGGGCAAGGTATCTCAAGAATTTACACTGAAGGTGGGCGCCGATAAAATAGGCCAGACCCCTCCCATGGGGTGGAACTCATGGAACTGCTGGGGACTGACCATTTCGCAAGAGAAGGTTATCGCCTCGGCTCAGGCTCTCATCGACAAGGGCTTGGCCGACCATGGATACAACTACATTAACATCGACGACGGATGGGAAGCCGACAAACGCAACCCCGACGGAACTATCGAGGCAAACGAAAAATTCCCATCGATGAAAGGAATGATTGACTGGCTACACGAACGCGGACTGAAGTTCGGTATATACAGTTCGCCCGGAGCAACCACCTGTGGCGGCTATTTGGGAAGCCTCGGATACGAAAAGCAGGATGCCGAGAAGTACAACGAGTGGGGCGTAGACTACCTTAAGTATGATTGGTGCAGCTACGAAAATGAGCGCCATAAGAACAACGACTGGGGATTCGCCAGCTGCATACGTCCCTACCTGCTCATGCAGCAATACTTGCGCCAGCAACCCCGTGATATTTTCTACAGCCTTGGCCCGTTGGGAGGCACACAGGTACACCTGTGGGGGCTATATTGCGATGGCGACAGTTGGCGTACGGCTCCGGACATCGAGGACGAGTGGAGAATAGTGTATAATGTAGGTTTCCGCTTGCAGGTGGGTAAGTCGAAGTACTCGTCAGTAGGTCATTGGAACGACCCGGACATGTTGGTTGTAGGCAAGGTTGGCTGGGGAAGAGGCGAGCTGCGCGAGACGCGTTTGACGCCGGACGAGCAATACAGCCACATTACACTATGGACACTTCTTGCATCGAACATGCTCATCGGTTGCGACATTGCACAGATGGACGACTTCACAGTAAAGCTCCTATGCAACAATGAAGTGAACGCCATCAACCAAGATATGCTGGGCAAGCAGGCCGACCTTACAAATAAGGTAGGCGACATTGAAATATGGAGCCGTCCGTTGGCAGATGGTAGCATCGCTGTGGGTATCTTCAACGTTGGCGAGAAGGACCAGCAGGTGGATATGAAGACTCTTATCCCCGCTGAAGAGCCCGCAAGGGTTATCCGCGACGTGTGGCGCCAGAAGGACCTTTCAGCCGACGAGCTTAAATGTACTATTCCTTTGCATGGATGCAGGTATCTTAAAGTAAGTTTTTAATCTTTAATAGCTCCTATTATAGATATTTTCCTTGAACTTGGTGAGGAATATAAAATAGACATAAGAATGAGAGAGGGCGTCCCAAAAGTAAAATGGGGCGCCCTCATCTATTAACGAGTATCGCGGGGCTCGAATTTTGTATGTTTACGGAATAAGTAACATTTCCTCTTTGTTTATAGGTATATTATATTCCATTTTTATGCTTTTTGCTATTGGATAAGCAACACCATCGTGCATGAAAAAATTTTTGCATGAATTCAAAAGCCCTGTCTTGTTGTCGAAACAACCCTCCGTTACCAATGTGCCTCCCTCGATGGCAGCCTCGTGTCTCAGGATTGTTGCTCCCTCTTTCTTCTCTAATTTAATATCGTTGTAATCGGAAAATTTTTTAAGTACATTCTCCATTTTTACAATACCTTTAAGACCTGTTGGGCTCTCTTTAATGCCTTTATATAGCAGTTCTTTGTCTTTCCACATATAGACAGTGTCGTTTATGTATATATTGCACACTTTTATGCTGTCAAAGTCAAAATCTATTCGTTGAATGATATTCTCTTGGTCTAAAATGTATCTGTATTTACATTTTGCAGGCGTTCCGCCGGTAGAGCATTCTGCATAATCGGGCGTTACTGATTGTATGCATGCATCAAACTCAAGGCTTATACTTTTCAATTCTCTTACGGCCTTTATGGCATTTGTCAGCACCTCTTTTGACGTCACAGGCATGGAATATGCACTGTCCGGCTGTATCAGATTGATTCCGACAAATGCAGCAATGGTAATAATTGCAGCAATGGCCGTTACTTTTTTCCACATAAAGACTGTACTGTTTCTGTGAACAACTTTTTTAAGTTTCATTGTATGTGTCAGATGCTTAGGGGTAAGCATTTCTATTATTTTACGACTATTTTCGTCGTTAGTATAGTCAAAATCCTTTTCCATAATATTTTATTGCTAAATTCATGTTGATTATATAATTGCTTTTTCGAATTCTCTTTTCAGTTTATCTATTCCATATTTGAAACGAGATTTTGCAGTGTTTACCGGAATTTCCAAAATATCTGCTATTTCTACAAAAGTTCTGTTGCCGTGTATGTGCAATCTTATAACCTCACTTTGTTCGTGTGGAATTGTTTCGAGTAATGAATTTATCAATGTAAATTCTTCTTCAAGGTTTTTTGGTTCGGTAATCAATATATTTTGTTCTACGCATTCTATACTTACAATCTTATTTTGCGTGCGTTTGCGTAAAAGCAAAGTGCAATTATTTGACAATGCACGATAGATGTAACTTCTTAAATTGTCAATCTTGTCGAAAATGTCGATTTTTGTGTACATGTTGATGTATAAATCCTGTATAATATCTTCGGCATCCTGTTTGTCGCCGAGCCGATAAAATGCGTAACGATAGAGGTCTTTAAGTTCATTTTCTATTGTCTTTGCAAGTTCGTCTGTTGTCTGTTTTTTTATAACCATAAATTATTTTTTTCTCGTTTCTACTGTAAGGATGCAGAAGAGTGAAAAAAGACTTATTTGAACGAATATTTTTTTTAAATGAAGGTAAAATTTCCTATTTTTGTAATAAAATACAATACTAAGAAACTGTTTATGAAGAATTTTATATTAGCGACAGTTGCATTCTTTTTATCGTCGTTTGTGACGGCTGGCGCACAGAGCCTTCCCCGTCTGCAAGTATCGGCCGACGGACACTATCTGCAAACTGTCGATGGCAAGCCCTTCTTTTATATAGGCGACACGGCGTGGGAACTTTTCCATCGTCTCAACCGCGAAGAGGCCATTCACTATCTAAAGAATCGCGCCGACAAAGGCTTTAATGTGGTGCAGGCAGTCGCGCTTGCCGAGGTTGATGGAGTGGACGTCCCCAATGCTTACGGACACAAGCCTCTGATAGAGCGCAACCCCGCAACTCCCGACTGCAAGGATGGCGAGCAGAATGACTATTGGGACAATGTCGATTTTATCATAGACAATGCCAACAAGATGGGGCTTTATGTGGGTCTTTTGCCCACATGGGGGCGTTGGTGGAACGACGATGGGCCCATTTTTAACGTCGAAAATGCCGAGCAGTTCGGCCGCTGGATAGCCGGCCGTTACGCGAAATATAATATAATATAATATGGATTTTAGGCGGCGACCGCAATCCCGACAGTGACGAGAAAAAGGCTGTCATCCGCGCAATGGCACGCGGCATACGCAGTGTGGATAAAGAGAATCTAATAACTTTCCACCCAACCGGATGGCAAACGTCGTCACGTTGGTTCCATACGGACGAGTGGCTCTCGTTCAACGGCCGACAAAGCGGGCACAACCAACGTTACAATTCCAACATGCAGATACTGGACGATTTTCGCCGCACACCTACAAAGCCTATCATGGAATTGGAACCTTTGTACGAGGACCATCCGCTTGAGTTCAACCCCGACCACGATGGCCACTCTTGCTCGTGGGACGTGCGCCGCACTCTCTATTGGAGCGTCTTTTACGGCTCGGCAGGCGTAACCTACGGTCACCATTCTGTGTGGCAGATGTACGACAAGGAAAAAAGTCCTTATCCTATAAACAGGCCGCTGATGTCGTGGCGCGAGGCTCTCGACCGTCCCGCAGCAGGACAAGTTGTGTATTTGAAAAGATTGATAGAGTCGCGTCCCTATTTCTCGCGTGTGCCCGCTCCGGAGTTTATAGTTTCTTCCGATGTACACTCCTCGGTCCCCGGTGCAGGACGCTACCGTTTCGTTGCGACAATGGACAGCAACGGCTCATACGCAATGGTGTATGTTCCGTTGGGGCGCACCTTTTCTGTTAATCTGAATATGCTTAAAGGTGATAAACTTGTTGCTTGGTGGTACTCTCCGCGTACCGGAAAGGCCACAAAGATTGAAAAATTTGTGAACGACGGCTCGTCGCGAGCTTTTACTCCGCCCACAGATGGTGAGGCTTTCGATTGGGTGCTTGTAGTGGATGATGCAGCTAAAAAATATCCCGCTCCGGGAAAAAGGTTAAAATAACGTCTGTTCGATATAAAATTGTGTAGTTATTATGGTGATTTAGGTAAATATTACCTCAATCGCAGTTTACTTTTATATTCTACGACAGTTTTTACCCTTGACTTTTTTGTTGAAAAGCTAACAAAAACTGAGGGTGACCCAAAAGTAAAATAGGGTTACCCTCTTTGCTTTTCTCCATATAGCT
>CAZXIQ010000094.1:0-6979 GCA_964640785.1 uncultured Bacteroidaceae bacterium
GGTATAAAACAAAGAGGCCGGATCAAAAATGCTTTTGACCCGGCCTCTTTTTTATTTGTACAAGAACTAAGAAACTCCTTTATTAACAATAACACAAATTACCCTACATTCAATTTCTCTTTAAGATAGACACCCGTCACCGAATGGGGATTTTCGGCAACCTCTTCAGGAGTGCCCTCGGCAACCACACGCCCGCCATCGTCGCCACCGTTAGGGCCAAGGTCAATAAGATAGTCGGCACATTTGATAACATCAAGATTGTGCTCGATGATTACAATTGTGTGGCCACGCGCAACAAGGCGGTCGAACGAGTCGAGCAATTTCTTAATATCATGAAAATGGAGCCCTGTTGTCGGTTCGTCGAAGATGAACAATGTGGGATTGGCATTTGCAATACTCAAATAGTAGGCAAGTTTCACACGCTGATTTTCGCCGCCCGAAAGAGTAGACGATGATTGTCCCAACTTTATGTAGCCGAGCCCTACATCCTGCAATGGTTGCAGACGAGCAACGATAGACGGCTGTTTGTGGCGTTCGAAAAACTCGATAGCCTCGTTTACAGTCATTTCAAGAACATCGTAAACACTCTTTTCGTGAAACTTAACCTCTAAGGTATCACTTTTGAAACGTTTACCGTGACAAGCCTCGCATTGCAGTTTCATATTGGCCATAAACTGCATTTCGACGGTAATTGTGCCCTCGCCCTTGCACTCCTCGCAACGTCCACCGTCAGAATTGAAAGAGAAATATCCGGCTGTAAATCCCATCTGCTTGGCAAGAGGCTGACGAGCAAAAAGCTGGCGTATCTCGTCGTAAGCCTTCAGATAGGTTACGGGGTTGGAGCGTGAGGATTTTCCTATCGGATTCTGGTCTACAAACTCTACGGCCTTGATGAGTTTCACTGCACCTTCAATGCCGTCGCACTGCCCCGGAGTATCTGTTCCCTCGCCAAATTGGCGTTGCAAAGAGCGATAGAGTATGTCGCGCACAAGCGTGGACTTACCCGAACCGCTGACGCCGCTTACTACCGTCAGCACATTGAGAGGAATTTTCACATCAATGCCTTTCAGGTTATTTTCACGCGCACCTTTTATTGTAATAAAATTACGCGACGTGCGACGGTGATGGGGAAGAGGTATATTGTCGAGACCCAAAAGATATTTCACCGTATAGCTCTCGCTCTCGGGCGTAAGCTCTTTCATGTCCCCACGATAGACAATTTCGCCACCGAGACGCCCGGCCTTGGGGCCAACGTCTATAATGTAATCGGCGGCACGAATAATATCCTCGTCGTGCTCGACCACAACCACAGTGTTTCCCAGCCCCTGCAAACGACGCAGCACTTTTATCAACCGCTCTGTGTCGCGGCTGTGCAGGCCTATGCTGGGCTCGTCGAGAATGTAGAGCGACCCTACAAGAGAACTGCCGAGCGACGTCACAAGGTTTATACGTTGGCTCTCGCCACCCGAAAGGGTGTTGCTCAACCGATTGAGTGTCAGATAACCGAGCCCTACATCCATCAGGCAATCTATGCGACCGGTAATTTCGGTAAGAATGCGTCGGGCAACCGCCTCGTCGTTTCCTTCGAGCGAGAGAGTGTCGAAAAACAGTTTCAGACGGCTTATAGGCATTTCAACAAGTTCGGTAATACTCTTTCCGCCTATTTTCACATAAGAGGCCTCGCGTTTCAGACGCGTGCCGTTACATGTGGGACATATGGGCTTTCCGCGGTAACGCGCAAGCATTACACGGTACTGTATTTTATATTGATTTTCGCGCACCATATTGAAAAAAGTATCAATACAGATGCGTTCGTCATATTCGGGGATATATGGTCCTTTGTGCCAAAGATAGTCACGTTGTTCGGCTGTGAGGTTGTAATAGGGCTCGAATATAGGAAAGTCATCGGCCGGAGCATGATGGCAGAAGAGGGTCCTCCACTCGCCCATCTTCTCGCCGCGCCAGCAAAAGACTGCCCCATCGTAAACACTGAGCGACTTATTGGGAACAACAAGATTTTCGTCAATGCCAACTATGCGTCCGAACCCCTCGCAGTCGGGACACGCTCCAATGGGTGAATTAAAAGAGAACATCTGCTCGCTCGGCTCTTCAAATTCAAGTCCGTCAGCCTCGAAACGTATGCTGAAAGTGTGCATCTGCTCTTCGTCGAGAAATTTCATCACACACGAGCCGTTACCCTCGTAAAAAGCCGTCTCGGCCGAGTCGAGCAGACGCACAACAGTCTCTTGCGCGCTGCTTGCCGTCAGACGGTCGATGAGCAAATAGGGCTTGTCTTTTTTCCGGGGCACATAATCCTCGATGCGCATAACCTCGCCACCGACAAACAGCCTTGTAAAGCCTTGTTGCATATACACCGACAGTTGAGATTCAAAATCGCGCCCCTGACGCAATTTTATAGGTGCAAGCAACAGGAAACGCGCACCCTCGGCGTGGGCAAGCATGCAGGTGACAAGGTCTTCGGGAGTCTGTTTTTTCACAAGATTCCCGCTTATGGGAGAATATGTTTTTCCCACACGTGCATACAACAGTTTCAGATACTCGTAAATTTCGGTGGAAGTGCCGACCGTTGAACGGGGATTCCTGTTATTAACCTTCTGTTCAATGGCTATGGCAGGGGGAATACCCTTGATGAAATTACACTCGGGCTTATTCATCTGACCCAGAAACTGACGCGCGTACGAAGAGAGAGACTCCACGTAACGACGCTGCCCCTCGGCATACAGCGTGTCGAAAGCCAACGACGACTTTCCCGAACCCGAAAGACCGGTAATAACAACAAACTTACCGCGTGGAATATCGACATCTACATTTTTGAGATTATTCACACGCGCACCACGTATAATTATACATTCATTCTCAGCCATCACTATTTACGAAAAAATCAAGCAAAGTTAAGCTTTTTTTTCGCATCATACTCCAAATAAATGCGAAATAGTATTAAAGCCACACTGCGAAATTGGAAAAATAAGCAAAATAGAGTATTTTTGCAAAATAAAGTCTGCTAAAATAAAAAAGAAAGTAACTATGAAATATTTGCAAAGAATCTGTTTGTGTGTATTAATGGCGTTTATGTGCATCGTTGCAACCGCCGATGTTAAAAACCCAAAAAGAGAGTTTCGCGGCGCATGGATACAGGCCGTAAACGGTCAGTTCTTAGGGATGGGCGACAGTGAAATGAAAGGCTACCTTACAAACATGCTCAACGAACTGAAAAAAGCAAACATAAACGCAATAATATTCCAAGTGCGCGTCGAGGGCGATGCTCTTTACAGGTCGTCACACGAGCCTTGGAGCCGATTCCTCACCGGCACGCAGGGCAAAGACCCCGGGTGGGACCCGCTGGAGTGGATAGTGAAAGAGGCTCACGCACGAGGCATGGAACTGCACGCATGGATAAACCCCTATCGCGCAAAAACCAAAAGCACCCGCACAATGAGCGAAAAGCATCAGAGCCGCAAACACCCCGAACGTTTCATAAGCTACGATTCACAGCTGTTTTTCAACCCCTCTTTACAAGAGAACCGCGACTGGATATGCACCATTGTCAAAGATATTGTTTCGCGCTACGACGTCGATGGCTTTCACATCGATGACTACTTCTACCCCTACCCGGTAGGCGGCAAACAGTTCGACGACGAGGCATTCTACAAACGCGACAATCGCGGCATAAGCAACAAAGGCGATTGGCGACGCGACAATGTGAACCGCCTTATATGGCAGATGCACAAGACTGTGCGCGAGACAAAGCCTTGGGTAAAATTCGGCGTTTCACCATTCGGCATTTACCGTAACATCGCAAGCACACCCAACGGCAGCGACACAAAAGGCCTGCAAAGCTACGACGACCTTTACGCCGACGTAATACATTGGATAAACGAAGGATGGGTCGATTACTGTATACCACAAGTTTACTGGGAAATAGGACACACAGCCGCCGACTACGAGACGCTTGTAAAATGGTGGGCACGCAACGCATCCAACCGCCCGCTATACATAGGTCAGGATGTCAATCGCACAGTAAGAGCCGCCGACCATAATAACAGCAACCGCCACCAGCAACCGGCAAAATTTGCCCTGCAACGTTCGCTGCCCGCCATACAAGGCTCATGCTTGTGGGACGCTGCCTCGGCTGCAAAAAACGTAGGACATTATCGCGAAGTTCTCGAACAATACTACCACAGCAGTCCCGCACTTATGCCCAAATATAAATTCATAGACAACAAAGCCCCCAAAAAAGTTAAAGGCATAAGAAAAATGTCCACACAACAGGGCGATATTCTCGTGTGGCTCACACCCAACAAGGAAAAGACAAAAGCAATGGATAAGGTGGTAAACTATGTTGTATACTGTTTCGCTCCGGGCGAGAAAGTAGACCTCGACAATGCCGCAAACATTGTTGCAATCACCCCCAACACATTCTACCATCTGCCCAAGGGACTGACCGGAAAATACACATACGTGGTAACATCGCTCGACCGCACACAGAATGAATCGAAAGGCAAAAAACTGAAAGTAAAATTCTAAGGAATTTCTAAATGAGCAAAATGTATCACATATTCGAAGTAACCGAGGCCAAAGAGGAGTATAGCGAGGCAATAAGCAGACTATTGCCTCAACTATCCTCGTCGCAACATACATTTACCATTGCCACGCTGCAACATTTGGTTGCGTGCGAAAGCACACACCTGTTTCTGTTGCAAACAGAGGAAGGAATTATGGGCATGCTCACACTGTGTCGCACACTTTCGCCCACAGGCTGCAAAATGTGGATTGAGGATGTTGTTGTCGATTCCTCGCAACGTGGCCGTTCGCTCGGGCGTGCCCTTGTGGAGCACGCCATAGAGTATGCACGCAATTACAAGGACGCTACACTGATGCTGACCTCGCGCCCTTCGCGCGTAGCAGCAAACGCTCTTTACCGCTCGGCAGGCTTTTCGCCCAAAGAGACAAACGTCTATTCCATGAAATTCAGCGACTGAAAGAAAAAGCACCAATCAACCACAATCTTGCGACAGTAACGTAAAACTACAACACATTTACGTTACTGTCGTCATTTTTTACATTCAAAACCGCAAAAGCCACAACAGATAAAGACGCCTGCATTGCATTGATTTTCAACATTTTACCCCCCCTATTCAAATTCACACATAAATATTTGTAATTATATAAAATATTTACTTAATTTGCAATACATTAATACACACAATCGTTTAAAAAACTAACATTTCCGATAGTAAAACTATTAGAAAATTCCAGACGGCCCCAAAAATATAATCTTATAGAAATATATAAACATTCAAAAAAAAACAGTTTATGCTGAAAGAAAAATTATTATTACTGCTATTTGCTCTTGTCGCAACAATGACAATTAAAGCAAATAACGAGTACAGCACACTCGTAGTAGAAACAAAGTCAGGTACAACACTGGAATTCTTTCTGAAAGAAAGACCGCATGTAGGAATCAACAGCAAAAATTTTGTTATCACCTGCGGCGAAGAAGTTACAAACTACGTACACGAAGAGGTACGTAAATTCTATTTTAAGCCCTACTCGGCCACAAACATCGAGGCCCCTGTGACAAAAAACACAATACGCATTTCTATGCTCGACCAATCAAAGGTGGTAATCAGCGGAGTAAAAGAACCGAGCAAAGTGCGCATGTACACATTGGACGGAAAATCGATTGCAATAGAAACCTCAACAAATGATGACACACTTACAGTATCGTTGGATGCGCTGACACCCGGCACATACATTCTGAACATAGACAACATACAAACTTTTAAACTATTGAAACGATGAAAAAGATAATATTACCCATACTGCTTTTCTGTGCAACATTAAACATGAATGCACAAGAATACCTGCACATCAACAGCCACTGGCACGAAGGATACATTCCCGTAGACCAGATTGACAGCATCTCATACGGCAAACTAACCGCGCCAAACATGTTGCCCGCAATAATGGCAAAAGACCCCAATATAAGCATCTTCTACCGTGCATTGGAACTTACCCACATGTGCGACTCCATGCTTGAAGAATACAACTATAATTTTCAACAAGAGAAGGGCATTGCGTATCCTAATGGATTTCAAAATCAAACTATATACGGATTGTCTGAAATAAGAAAAGGTTACACTGTATTTGTAGAGACCGACGAAGTGTACGCAGCACATGGCATATTCAGCATAGAGGACCTGAAGGCATACGCTGCACGCGTGTACGATGAAATGTACCCCGAAGATGCAAATGTCACCGACCCCACCGACCGCAGAAATTCGCTGAATCGTTTCGTGTCGTACCATCTACTTGACATAAAAGCCGATAAAAACAATCTGACATTAGCAGGAACGATAGACAAAAATGGCAATGAATTAAAAAATCTATACCTTCGCGACCTTGTCGATATTTCCGATTGGTACGAAACAATGATGCCCCATTCATTATTGAAGTGCTCTTCGCCCTTGTTGTCGTCAGGCGAAGAAACTGTATTCATCAATCGTCGCGGAGTGGGCGAATCAGCCGTCAGAGGCATTTTTGTAAAAGGCGCAGAAATTACCAATTCTAAAAATATACAGACAACTGCACTAAATGGCTGCTATCACTACATCGACGACATTATCGCATACGACAAACAGACACAAAAAGTGGTGCTTGACGAACAGATTATAATAAACAATGCCACATTGATGCCCGAAATAATAAATAACGACATGCGCTATAACTTTCCTAATTCTTTGACATCAAATGGCTACCTATACGGAATACGTTTACCAAATTGGGGCATGAAGAATATCAAAGTTTACAGCGAAAATACTCAAATATACTACCTCAATAATTACAGATGGAGTAATTATCATACCGATGAAATGCTTATAAAAGGAAATTTTGATTTAAGCATAAAACTTCCTTCGGTACCCGCCGGAACATACGAATTAAACATAGGGTTCACAAC
>CAZXIQ010000095.1:0-6951 GCA_964640785.1 uncultured Bacteroidaceae bacterium
GCCCAGCGTCTGCGTGCCCATTTCAGTGTATGTATCGAATCGCTAACCTCAAAATCTTCCACTATGAATGAATGCTTTTTGGAGCTCATTTGCTCAATCCATTCGCGTCTCAGGTATCCACGTTCGGACTGACCGTCAAGACCTCCCAAATGCCAGCGAACGCCATTGATTGTAAGCTCACCTTCAGAACTTACAGCTCGCAACATGCTTTCACCGGTCATCTGATTAACTATGCCGACGGTTGCTAAATTTGGTATGATACAGAAGTGGCGCGCAACCAAGCCATTGGAAATTATAATGGATTTGCCATCTTCGCCACGCCACACACCGGCCTTGTATTGTCCGGCATCGATAAGCCAGTCGCCTTCGCATTTGGCTATTGTTGAGTAGTCTGCAATGGGTAGTGCTTTGAGTTTGTTACTCATACGCTCCCAATCATTTTCAGCAACACCATCATCATTTCCATTTGCGATGGTAGAGAGTGAATTAACTTGATGAACATTGTATGTCATTGAGACTTCGGACCAAATGGCAAAATCGCCCCAATAGCCATCGTCGGCATTATCAACCTTTAATTCGAGGCTCTTTACCTTGCGAATATCAACCTTTATCGGATACAGATTCTCGCCCTGTTTCATTTTCTTCGAAAACAACTCTTTTCCGTCACCTATTATTCTGAATACAACACTTCCTTTTTTGCTTGTTCCTTCAGCACCTTCTACCCCGGCAAAGTATTTTATTCCGTTTATCGTGTGGTAGAATACTCTTGTGCCATCGGGCTGAGGAATGGAAGTTACATTTGTTGCGTTGTAGTCGATACGGGTGTCCGCAATGCCTATCTTACCTGTGAGGTCACATCCAAAGCCTTTAACGTCTATACAGATTGTGCTTTTAGGATATACACCAACGACATCTTTACACCTCTCGCCTGCAACAAAAGCTTCTTCGCCTGTTACACTTCTTCCAATCATCACAGCACCGTAGCTCTGCGAAACATTACTCATATCCATCTGCGAAAGCAGTTGTTGAGCATGCAATTCAAAGTTTGCGAGAAGTACTGCGAACAATAGTGTAAAACTTATCTTCTTCATATAAGGTATCGATCAACAATATACTAATTTAGAAACAGTTTAAATTTTATTGAAAAATATTTTCATGTAGAGCATATAATATGTCGGCAATTCTATCGAAATATTTTTAATATCTTTATGAATATATATCAATTAAAGTCACGAAAAAATATTCAAACATCCGTTATTTATAAACAGTGGCAAGTTATAGAAAATATCATTAACCCACAAGAAAGAAAACGAAAATATTCTATTCGAGGCATTATAATACAACTAACGCACCGCAAAAACACATAACAAATAATTGAATAAATTTAAGCAACTTCCAAGCATAAAAACTTTGCAACAAAATATGACTAAAATTCATGTTAGATAAAAAACATTCGGACAACAATCTGCCAAATTGTCGTAACAATTAAAAAGAAATGACTAAATTTGCAAAAAAACAGGAAAAAACCATATTGGCAAACAATTTGTTGCTTATACAATAAATAATATAAGTACATCATGAGTAAAAACGAAAAATATCAAGAGAACAACGAAGAGATAAACGACAACAACGTTGCCAACACCCCTCAGGACGAGGATACAAGCAATGAGAACATTGTCGGCGAAGAGGCCATTGACGAAAAAAACGAATTAGAGCAAAAACTCGCCGAGGCAGCAGAGAAAATTGCCACTCTCGAAGACAAATACCTTCGTCAAGTAGCCGAATTTGACAACTATCGCAAGCGCACCATGAAAGAGAAAGCCGAACTTATAAAAAACGGTGGCGAACGTGCAATAGAATCCATTCTACCCGTACTCGACGACTTTGAGCGCGCCCTTCTCACAATGGAAAAAAACGAAAATGCCGAAGAACTTCGTGTCGGCGTCGAGCTTATATACAACAAGTTCGTTACAATACTCAAGCAGAACGGCCTGCAAAAAATAGAGACCGAAGGCAAAGAATTCGACACAGATTATCACGAGGCAATAGCAATGGTACCCACTCCCGACGAAACACTCAAAGGGAAAGTACTCGACTGCATACAAACAGGATATATATTAAACGACAAAGTAATACGTCACGCCAAAGTGGCAGTAGGTGAATAACACAAACATGGCAAAGAGAGACTACTACGAAGTGCTTGGCGTGGATAAAAGCGCCACAGCCGATGCCATAAAAAAGGCATACCGCAAAAAAGCAATTCAATATCACCCCGACAAGCAGCAAGACAAGAGCGAGGCCGAAAAGAAAGAGGCCGAAGAGAAATTCAAAGAGGCAGCCGAGGCATACAGCGTACTCAGCGATCCCGACAAGAAAGCCCGCTACGACCAGTTCGGCCATGCAGGCATGGGTGGCGCTGCCGGTGGCGGATTCAGCGACTTCGGCGACTTTGACCTAAACGACATTTTCAGTAGCGTGTTCGGACAAGGTTTCGGAGGGTTCGGCGGCTTTGGAGGATTCGGTGGCGGTGGACGCACACAGCAGACACGTTACCGCGGTAGCGACCTCAGAGTAAAAGTAAAGCTTAATCTGCAAGAAATTTCTACCGGAGTAACAAAAAAATTCAAGCTGAAAAAATACGTTCAATGTACACATTGTGGCGGCAGCGGCGCCGAAGGCAACGCAACAGAAACATGTCCCGAATGTAAAGGAACAGGTCGCGTAATACGCACCCAACAGAGCATTTTCGGAATGATGCGCACCGAAGCAGCCTGTCCGCGTTGTAACGGCGAAGGAAAAATAATAAAGAACAAATGTACCCATTGCGCCGGCGACGGCATTGTAATGGGCGAAGAGGTTGTTGAGGTAAACATACCCGCAGGCGTTGTCGAGGGCATGCAATTATCCATGCGCGGAAAAGGAAACGCAGGCAAACACAACGGCGTAAACGGCGACCTTCTTATACACATAGAAGAAGAGAAACACCCGCAACTCATACGCGACGAAAATGACCTTGTTTACAGCCTGCTGCTCGACATTCCCACAGCCACACTCGGAGGCGTAGCCGAAATTCCCACCATCGACGGAGCCGCCCGCGTAAACATCGACCCCGGAACACAACCCGGAAAAGTGTTACGTTTACGAGGCAAGGGACTGCCTGCCGTCAATGGTTACGGCCGAGGCGACATTGTAGTAAACGTAAGCGTCTACATTCCCGAAACACTGAACAAAGAGGAGAAGAAGTGCATGGAAAATTTCAAAAATTCCGATAACTTCAAGCCTACAACAAGCATCAAGGAACAAATATTCCGTCGTTTCAGAAAACTATTTGATTAGAAAATCATGACATACGAAGAGACCGTCGATTATCTATACAACTGCGCTCCGCCCTTTCAACAAGTAGGCGGAGCGGCTTATAAAGAGGGGCTTGCAAACAGCATCGCCCTCGACAACCATTTGGGCAACCCCCACCGTAAATACCGCACAATACATGTAGCAGGCACCAATGGAAAAGGCTCATGTTCGCACACCCTTGCAGCCACACTGCAAGCAGCAGGCTACAAAGTGGGACTGTACACATCGCCCCACCTCATTGATTTTCGCGAAAGGATACGCGTAAACGGAGTGCCAGCAAGCAAGGAATTTGTCGTAGAATTTGTAAAGAAAGAAAAAGCATTTTTCGAGCCGCTCAACCCCTCATTCTTCGAACTTACCACAGCAATGGCATTCAGCTATTTTGCCCAAGAGACAGTAGACGTAGCAATAATAGAAGTAGGCCTTGGCGGACGGCTCGACTGCACAAACATCATCACCCCCGACCTTAGCATCATAACAAACATCAGCCTCGACCACGTGCAATTCCTCGGTAACACCCTCGAAAGCATAGCAGCCGAAAAAGCAGGTATAATAAAATCAGGGACACCGGTGATAATAGGCGAAACAACCCCCGAGACACGAGAAATATTCAAACAAAAAAGTCTCGAAAAGCAGGCACCTGTCATTTTCGCCGAAGAGAACAACATAATAACAAACGCAACACCGACAAACAACGGTTACAGCTACGAAACAACCACATTCGGAACAATACAAGGAGAGCTTGGAGGCGACTATCAGGTAAAAAACACAAACACCATACTAAATGCCATACTCCGGTTAATAGGCAGCGGTTACAACATCACCGAAGAGAGCATACGCAAGGGATTTTCAAACGTGTGCAAAACAACGGGCCTTATGGGACGTTGGCAAATACTCGGCACTTATCCAAAAACCTTGTGCGACGCAGGACACAACATCGGCGGAATAAAATATATCGTAAATCAACTTAAAAGAGAAAAATACAAAACCCTGCGCATCGTCTTTGGAATGGTAAACGACAAGGAAATTGACGAAGTGCTTGCTATTATGCCAAAAGAGGCAACATACTACTTTACACAAGCAAGCATACGCCGCGCACTCCCTGCCGAAGAGATGAAAAACAGAGCAGCCACACATCTGTTAAACGGAAAGTCATACCCAACTGTAAAAACAGCACTGCAAGCAGCCCGAGACGAGTCCGCTCCCGACGACCTGATATTTATCGGAGGCAGTTGTTTCATTGTTGCCGACCTTTTACAAGAATTACAAAACGAACAACCCCATTAAAAACATCTTTTGCTGATAAATACAGTTGCCTATGCAAGGCAATAGACATTCATACAAACATCATCCACAGGCTCCGTTGGAACCTGTGGATGATGTTTGTAATGTAAATTCACTTTTTAAAAATAAAGAACATCACTTCTATTATAAACTATTCAACATAGTTAGAAGTTGATTAAACGACGGCATAAAACTATCACCATACACGAAACGTACCACCCCATCCTTGGAACTTATATATATGCGCGGAATAATGCTACGTGCAAACAAATTATAAACCCTTCTATCATTTTGCGGGGAATATGGCATTTCAAGATTATGCTCGTCCCAAAATTGCTCGATAGATGGTGTCTCTTCGTTACGTGCTATGCAAACAAGACGAAAATCGTCCGATGTACTCAAAGCCCTGTATAACGAATCTACACACGGAAGTTCTTTTCGACAATCGGCACAAGAAGTATTAAAGAATACAACAACCGAGCGATGCCCAACAAGAGAATCCCGGGATACATGTATAGAGTCCGACGTGTAAACCGAAAAGTTCGGTAACTCATCACCGACTTTTACTATGGAAGCGTCCGCTGATGAATCCTCTTCAACGCATGCCATTGTCAGCATCAGTAACAATATGTACAGAAAAACTTTTTTTATCATCTCACTGCAATGAACCTGCACATTTAAGGACGGATTACTATTTCAAGTCTGCTGTATTCTTCACAATATCCTCGTCACTGACAGTGTAATTGTTAAGGTCGCCCGACAGATATTTATCATAAGCAGCCATGTCCATAAGTCCATGTCCGGTGAGACAGAAAAGAATAACCTTCTCCTCGCCCGTCTCTTTGCAACGGTTAGCCTCGGCAATGGCAGCAGCAATAGCATGACACGACTCGGGAGCGGGAACAATACCCTCGGCCTTGGCAAACTCTATACCGGCCTTGAAAGTCTCTATCTGCGCAACATCGACAGCCTCCATAAGTCCATCCTTCAACAACTGCGAAACAATCACTCCTGCACCATGATAGCGCAATCCGCCGGCGTGAATATTTGCAGGCTTAAAGTTATGTCCCAATGAGAACATAGGCATAAGAGGAGTGTAACCTGTCTCGTCACCAAAATCGTAACAGAACTTACCCCTTGTCAGTTTAGGACACGACTGAGGCTCGGCAGCCACGAAACGTGTCTTTTTACCATCAAGAATGTTGTGACGCATGAAAGGGAAAGAGATACCCGAGAAATTGGAGCCGCCACCGAAACACCCGATAACAACGTCGGGATATTCACCGGCCATTTCCATCTGTTTTTCGGCCTCCAGACCTATAATAGTCTGGTGCAGACTTACGTGGTTCATCACCGAGCCTAAGGTATATTTACAATTAGGAGTAGTCAATGCAAGCTCAACAGCCTCGGAAATTGCCGTACCCAACGAGCCTTGATGATTGGGATACTGTGTAAGAATATCCTTTCCGGCACGTGTGGACATTGATGGCGAAGGAGTAACTTGCGAGCCGAACACCTGCATAACACTTCGTCTGTAAGGTTTCTGCTCATAGCTTACCTTCACCTGATAAACAGCGCTCTCAAGACCGAACACTTTCGATGCGTATGCAAGAGCCGTGCCCCACTGTCCGGCACCTGTCTCGGTAGTAACATTCGTCACCCCCTCCATCTTGCAATAATAAGCCTGAGGAATAGCCGAATTTAGCTTATGCGACCCAACGGGACTCACACTCTCGTTTTTAAAATAAATATGCGCCGGAGTACCGAGAGCCTTCTCCAGTCCGTATGCACGTACCAACGGCGTAGAACGATAATACTTATACATTTCAAGTACAGGCTCGGGAATATCAATCCAACTGTCAGTCGTATTAAGTTCCTGACGGCTGGCCTCTACCGAAAGAAGGCGCGAGAGCGACTCCACAGTCACAGGCTCGCGTGTAACCGGGTCGAGCATAGCGCCCGGTTTATTTTTCATATCTGCTTGAATATTATACCATTGGGTAGGCAATTCACTCTCTTGAAGGAAATATCGTTTCTGTTTAGAACACATATTATTATATTTACAATATTATTTATCTACACTGCAATTTGCACTAAAATTCTGCAAAGATAGCAACAAAGGTAGTCATAATTAATCGAATAAAGAAATAGCAAGAACGCAAATAATAAAGCCCACAAAAAAAATATTCAAAAATATTATTTCTCTATTGCAACATTACATATTATTGATTAGTTTTGCCAACAGAATCAGTCAATAGCAAGATGTTCATTTTATACATGCTCATAAGCATTTTTACACCTTCATGACTGTTC
>CAZXIQ010000096.1:0-6932 GCA_964640785.1 uncultured Bacteroidaceae bacterium
TATATGGTATAAAACAAAGAGGCCGGATCAAAAATGCTTTTGACCCGGCCTCTTTATTGTTAATAAATTGTTATTCAATTTCTCTATTTTGCAAAATATGATTACCTTTGCAGGCCGAAACGGTAAATATATGAGTTTTTGTTGCATTTGAAATGATTTTTCTGTTGATGTGCAATATAAAAAAGATAATAATCAAGTAACAAATAGAGAAAATGGAGAGAGATAACAAAGTATTTGAGTTGATTGAGATGGAACACCGTCGCCAGTTGAAAGGCATTGAACTTATAGCATCGGAAAACTTCGTAAGCAATGAGGTGATGCAGGCAATGGGCTCGTTCCTTACAAATAAATATGCCGAGGGTTATCCCGGAAAAAGATATTATGGCGGTTGTGAGGTTGTTGATATGGTTGAGGACTTGGCTCGCGAACGTCTTAAAAAACTTTTCAATGCAGAATGGGTTAATGTGCAGCCCCACTCGGGTGCTCAGGCCAATGCTGCCGTATTTCTTGCTGTATTGAATCCCGGCGACAAGTTCATGGGTTTGAATCTTGCTCATGGAGGTCACTTGTCGCATGGCTCGGCTGTAAACACTTCGGGTATTATATATACTCCTTGCGAATATAACCTTAATAAAGAGACCGGTCGTGTAGATTATGAGCAGATGGCCGAGGTTGCTCAGCGTGAACGTCCCAAACTTATTGTTGGTGGCGGCTCGGCCTATTCGCGTGATTGGGATTACAAGCGTATGAGAGAAATTGCCGACAGCGTGGGTGCTTTGTTGATGATAGACATGGCTCATCCTGCGGGTCTCATAGCAGCCGGTTTGTTGAATAATCCTTTGGAATATGCCCACATAGTAACATCAACCACTCACAAGACTTTGCGTGGCCCTCGTGGCGGTGTTATTCTCATGGGTAAAGACTTCCCCAATCCTTGGGGCAAGACTACGCCGAAGGGTGAAATAAAAATGATGTCTCAGTTGCTCGATTCTGCTGTGTTCCCGGGCATACAGGGTGGTCCTCTTGAGCATGTTATTGCTGCCAAGGCTGTTGCATTTGGCGAGGCGTTGCAGCCTTCGTTCAAAGAGTATCAGATGCAGGTTCAGAAAAACGCTTCGGCTCTGGCAAATGCACTTATCGAGCGTGGGTTCGGTATTGTTTCGGGTGGAACAGATAACCACTCTATGCTTGTGGATTTGCGTAATAAATACCCCGAACTTACAGGTAAGGTTGCCGAGAAGGCTCTTGTGGCTGCTGATATTACTGCAAACAAAAATATGGTTCCTTTCGATTCACGCAGTGCGTTCCAGACATCGGGTATCCGTCTCGGAACTCCGGCTATAACCACACGTGGTGTTAAGGAGGATTTTATGCCTGTAATCGCCGAAATGATTGAGACCGTACTCAATGCTCACGAGGATGAAAAGGTTATTGCAATGGTTCGTCGCAGAGTAAACGAGTATATGAGCGAATATCCTCTTTTCGCATATTAATAAACTGTCATATATCAACATAAAAGTCCGCTTGTTTATTGCAAGCGGACTTTTATGTTTGATTGATAATTAAAGAATTACTCCTAATGAGAATCCCAATACCTCTATGTTGCGGTCGAATAGGAATTTTTCTCCTGTTTCGGGAATAAGTATGTATTTCGATGTGTTGTTAAGTCCTATACGATACACAAAGTCGAAACAGATGTTTGCTATGCTGACTTCCAACCCCACAACCCAGCTGAATGTTAAAGGGTCGAGTTTTTCTTTTGCTTCGGCAAACGGAAAATTTAAAAACTCTTGATTGCTGAGCGATGTGAACAGAATTTTTGCTTTCGGACCTGTAAATACCCCCATTTTGTATGTTTCGGTGTTTACAAAGTTGTAACCGAACAATAAAGGAACTTGTATCGAATATGTTGTAAGTTTGTATAGCGGAATAACATTTTCATTGTTTGCAGTTCCGCTTTCCGGCTCGAAACTGAAATTGTGTTTGTCGATACTGAAAATTCCTTCGGTCTGTATGTACGGACGCCCTTTGCTTGCTCTTAAAAAGCTGCTGAATGTATAACCTATGCGGGTGTTTAGGCTCTTTTTGTTGTAATTGTAGCCTTCGAGTGTGAATTTTGTATTCTGGTATGTGCTTGCTTGAACGCCTGCCTTAAAGCCGGTATTTAATTGTATTTTATCTTGTGCGTTTAGCGCAAAGGATATAAAAAGCAAGGTTAGTATGGCACATGTTCTTTTCATTTTCTTTACTTCTTTTTTACACTCCATCCGAATTTTCCAATAAAGTCGCCTGTGTGGAAATATTTTCCGTGAACGTATACAAGTGGGTCGGCTGCTGCAAGATTCCATTCGCCTGTCTCTTTGTTCAAGAAACGGTCGTCGGCTTGTACGTTTACAACTTCGGCAAGAAACATGTCGTGCGAGCCTAATGGTATTATTTGCTTTACTTTACATTCAATGCTCAGCGGTGATTCGGCAATGATGGGTGCTTTTACCTCAACTGCCGGAGCGTATGTGAGACCTGTTTTTCGGGCTTTGTCATAATCTTTGCCCGAACGTACTCCGCACCAATCGGTTGCACGTGCCATTTCAGCAGTTGTAAGGTTTATGACAAATTCCTTGGTTCTGCAAATTATGGGGTATGAATGACGCTCGGGGCGTACGGAAATGTAGCACATTGCGGGGTTTGTACATGTTGTACCCACCCACGAAACTGTAAGCATATTGTAGTTATCGGGTGCGTCGCCGCAACTGACAATCACTGCCGGTAACGGATATATCATCGTCCCGGGTTTCCAGCTTATTTTCATTTCTACCTTTTTATATTAATGTTATTTTTTCGATGTTTGTCTCCTTTTCGCAGTAGTGGCATTTTATGGTGCCGTTGTTTTTGTCTGCGAGGTGGAAAAGGGTGGTCATCGGCTCGTTGTTTGTTACGCACTTGGGGTTGGGACATTTTACAAGGCCTGCAATTTCATCGGGCATCTTTACTTCGCGTTTCTCTACAACCTGATAGTTGCGTATGGTGTTTAGCACGACGTTGGGTGCGACAAGAGATATGCGGTTCACTTCGTCGTCGGTGAAAAATTTGTCGGCAACTTTTATCAATCCTTTTGTGCCCAATTTGCGGCTTTTTAAGTTGTAACCTATGGTAACGTTTGTGGTCATTGAGGGTATGTCCAACAAGTTTACCACTGCAAAGAGCTTGTCTGCGGGAATGTGGTCGATGACTGTACCGTTGCACAGTGCCGATACTTGTAATGCTTCTTTATTAGTGTTCATAACTCTGCTTTTTATTATTCAACATCAATGCCAAGCACGTCGCAAATGAGTGCTTCGCGCACGTAAAGACCGTTCTGTGCCTGTTGGAAATAGTATGCCTTGGGGTTGTCGTCCACGTCGTAGGCAATTTCGTTTATACGTGGCAGCGGGTGCAATATGCGCAGATTGGGCTTGCTGTTTGTCAGCATTGCGTTTGTCAGTCGGTAACAGTTTTTTACTTTTTCGTATTCCATCAGGTCGTTGAAACGTTCGCGTTGTACACGTGTCATATAAAGTATGTCGGCCTCGGCAATAATTTCTTCGTTGAATTCTGTTGTTTCGGTAAATGGTATATTATTCTCGCGACAGAAAATTCTGTACTCCTCGGGCATGCGCAACTCTTCGGGAGCTATAAAGTGGAATGTGGGGTTGAAATGACGCATGGCGAAAAGCAGTGAGTGTACCGTACGACCATATTTTAAGTCACCCACAAGATGTATGTGCAGGTTCTCGAGTGTTCCTTGTGTCTTAAGGATAGAATATAGGTCGAGCATCGTCTGCGAAGGATGCTGGTTGGCTCCGTCACCGGCGTTTATCACAGGGCAGGGCGATATTTCGCTGGCGTATCGTGCCGCTCCTTCAAGAGGGTGGCGCATGACTATAAGGTCGGCATAGTTTGACACCATCATAATGGTGTCTTTCAATGTCTCGCCCTTACTTGCCGAACTTGTTGTTGCATCGCTGAAACCTATCACACGTGCACCCAATCGGTTGGCAGCAGTCTCGAAACTGAGACGTGTGCGTGTGGAGGGTTCAAAAAACAACGAGGCTATGACTTTCCCGGTAAGAAACCTTCTGTTTGGATTCTCTTCAAATTTGCCTGCTATTTCCAGAAGTGAAAGAATTTTTTCACGTGACAGGTCGTTTATTGATACTAAACTTCTGCTTTTCATGAGATTGATGTTTTATCTCTTTATTATGAATATCTATAATTTATATCAATGTGTCGCGAATTTTCAGTTTCTTATATTCGCAAACATTGTTTTGCAAATATAATGAATCTTTTCTTTTATTCTCATTTATTGTTGTGCTATTTTTTTTATCATGTGTGCTATTTGAAATATTTACACTATCTTTGCAACTATAAATTTATATAGTGGATAGTATAAGTTAAAAGTCCGCTGTTTCTTAATTGACGACACAGAATGATAAAGAAATTTTTTATAGCTCTTTGGGCGTTGTTGCTTACGGGTATTTTGTGTGTGACACTGCTGTTCTTTGCAATATCCAAGGGTTGGATAGGTTATCTTCCGGATATGGAAGAGTTGGAAAATCCGAATTATAAATTTGCTTCGCAGATAATATCGTCGGATGGCAAGACACTGGGAACGTGGTCGTATAGCAAGGAGAATCGTATAAACGTAGAGTATGAAGATATTTCTCCTAATTTGGTAAAAGCTCTCATTGCTACCGAGGATATACGTTTCTCGCGTCACTCGGGCATTGATATGCGTGCCTTGTTGCGTGCTATTGTCAAGCGCGGCATCCTGATGCAGAAAAATGCCGGTGGCGGCAGTACTATAACCCAGCAGTTGGCAAAGTTGCTATATTCCGAGGTCTCGGGCAGTGAGCTTGAGCGTCTCTATCAAAAACCAATCGAATGGGTCATAGCTGTTCAGCTTGAACGCTATTATACAAAAGAAGAAATTCTTACAATGTATCTTAATAAATATGACTTTGGATATAATGCCGTAGGAATAAAAAGTGCAGCGAATGTCTACTTTGGAAAATTGCCGAAGGATTTAACTATCGAAGAGGCAGCAATGCTTGTCGGCATGTGTAAAAACTCTTCGCTTTACAATCCTCGTCGCCGTCCCGAACTTACAAAGCAGAGGCGCAATGTGGTTATTGGCCAGATGGTAAAAGCCGGGTATCTGACCGAGGAGCAGGGTGATGAGCTTAAAAAGAGCGAAATGGTACTCGACTTTCATTCGGCTGACCACAAGGCAGGGCTTGCAACATACTTCCGCGAATATCTGCGCAGTGTGATGACTGCCAAAAAACCCGAAAAAAAGAATTATCGCGGGTGGCAAATGCAGAAATTCTATGAAGATTCCATCGACTGGGAAAAAAATCCGCTTTTCGGTTGGTGTAACAAGAATCAAAAGCCCGATGGCAGTAACTATAATGTCTATACTGATGGACTGAAAATATACACAACCATCGATTCGCGCATGCAGACTTATCTTGAAGAGGCTGTGAAAGAGCATGTTACCGATTATCTTCAGCCACGTTTCTTTAAGGCTAAAAAGGGCAAAAAGACAGCTCCTTTCACTAATGAACTATCAGTGGAAGAGGTTGAGAAAATTATGAATCGTGCCATGAAACAGAGCGATAGGTATCGCTTAATGAAAAAGGCGGGGGCAACCGAAAAAGAGATAGAAACGGCGTTTAACACCCCTTGTGACATGCAGGTGTTCAGCTACAATGGAATGGTGGATACGGTTATGACGCCTATGGATTCTTTAAAATATTACAAATATTTCCTTCGCACGGGTGTAATGTCTATGGACCCGCATACGGGTGAAGTAAAGGCGTATGTCGGTGGTCCTAATTTCTATCATTTCAAATATGACATGGCAATGGTGGGGCGCCGTCAGGTAGGTTCTACTATAAAGCCTTATCTGTACTCATTGGCTATGGAAAATGGTTTTTCGCCTTGCGACGAGACACGTAATGTGCCGCAGACGCTTGTAACCGAGGATGGAAAGGTGTGGAGCCCTAAAAATACTTCCAAGGCACGGTACGGCGAAGTTGTAAACCTTAAATGGGGATTGGCTAATTCGAATAACTGGATTTCTGCTTATTTGATGAGTAAACTTAACCCTTATACGTTTGTCAAACTGTTGCACGAATATGGTTTGCGTAATCGGGATATTGAGCCCGTCCCTTCAATTTGCTTGGGTCCCAGCGAGGCATCTGTGGGTGAAATGGTAAGTGCGTATACTGCATTTGTTGGTAAAGGTATTCGTACCGCTCCGCTCTTTGTTACACGCATAGAGGACAATGAGGGTAATACAGTTTCGACTTTTTCGGCACAAAAAAATGAAGTTATCAGCGAGGAAAGTTCGTATAAGATGATTACCATGCTCCGTGCTGTTGTAAACGAGGGTACGGGTGGACGTGTGCGTCGTGTGTATAAGATAAATGCAGACATGGGCGCAAAGACCGGTACTACACAAAATAACTCAGATGGCTGGTTTATGGGTTTCACCCCTTCGCTTGTTACAGGTTGTTGGGTCGGTGGTGAAGAACGCGATATTCACTTTGATAATATGAGTGAGGGACAGGGTGCGTCCATGGCATTGCCTATTTGGGGAATATACATGAATAAGGTTTATGCCGACAAGACACTGCCATATTCGCAGGATGAGGTATTTGAACTTCCCGAGGATTACAACCCTTGCAGCAGCAAGGCAGATAAAGTTGAAGAGGTAACTACCGGAGGCTTTGACGAATTGTTTCAGTAGAGGCGTGTCCCATGAAAAAGGCTGCCTGTATTGATGAATTATACTATTTTTAGAACCTACCTAAAATTAAAAAAAAACTATGAAATTTGTAGGAATTATTCCCGCACGGTACGCATCTACGCGTTTCCCTGCCAAGGTGCTT
>CAZXIQ010000097.1:0-6907 GCA_964640785.1 uncultured Bacteroidaceae bacterium
GATTTATATCCGAATCCTGTTTTTCTCATTTACACAAAATAGTGGACACTGCCTTATTATCTATCACCACAAAGAATTTTGTAATCACAATATTTGCATCTATCTTTTTCTTCGGTACAGAAGAAAGGAGTTTTTACGTCAAAAATTTCATCTACCGTCTTTTGCAGATGCGTTATAAACTTTTCGTGATATTGCGAATAGTCAGTAACGGGCTGTTTGTTTATCTTCACCACATAATCTTTGCGTGAGGCCTGCGATTGTTTATGTATGTACAACAAAGAGGGAGATACTTTTGCCTGTTGTTGCGACATTGAAACAGCGGCAGAGTAGAGCATTGCCTGAAAAATGTAACCACTACGTTTGCCTGTACGTGAAAAAAGAGATTCTACATCATTGGGAGTGTCGGGTTTCCCGCCTGTTTTATAATCTATTATTTCTATGGTGTTGTTCTTATAATCCATGCGGTCTACACGCCCGCCTATGCTGAGTGAAATATTTTCACCATCGGAAGTTTTTGTACTCATGCAGAAATTGGCATTTTGTTCGCTGCCTAAGTAACGAAAAGGCGTGTGCTCGGCATCCATTTTTATAAGACGCAACAAAAAACGATGAACAACTTCGCGATTGATAAACTGCAATCCGTCGTATTCGGGTTTTTCATTGTTCTCGCTAAAAAAGAAACACTCTTTGAAGGCTTGGTCTACAAATGGATAGAGCAAGGCATCTTTTTTTATGTATGGCTCAAGATGCGATTTTTCAATATTCGCGCCACCATCTTTTACAATGTGGTGGTAGAACAGTTCGGCTGCTTTGTGAAAAATGTTTCCAAAGTCAATAGCTTGTATTGTATTCTCAACCTCTTGATTTATTTTCAGTTTAGCTACATAGTAATAGTAGAATTTCATAGGGCAATCAAGATAGCGATTAATGCCGCTTGGCGATAATATAAGAGCCTTGCTGTTTATATTATTATCGAAAATATATCGTAATTGTTTTAGTATTTCCGAGTTTTTTTCAATTCCGCCACAAATGTACGATGCAGGCTTTTGTTCGGCTTTTAAATTTATCTCTTTTATCTCTTCGGCTCTTTCTGCAAGCAACTGCATCATATAGCGCGAGCGTTCGCCTTGTCCTGCACCGTCCGACGAATTATTGTAAAGCATGGTTATATTTTCGGCACGCTGTATCAGGCGATAAAAGTTGTAGGCGTACACTGAGTTACGATGTTCGGTAAGCATTAATCCGAAGGCTCGACGCAAGTTATAAGGTATAAATGAATTTTCGCTATTGTTACGCGGCAAATTTCCTTCGTTTGCCGATAGGAGTATAAGATTCTTAAAGTCGAGATTCCTTGTCTCTAACAATCCAATTATTTGCAGCCCCACGACAGGCTCGCCATGAAAGGGGAGTGTGAGCGAGCCTGCCACACGCATAAAGAGCGATGACAATGTGCGCAATTTCAGTTGCAAGTCTCCTGTTTCAATCAACGACAGCAGACGTTGAGCTTGTGTGTAAACAGTGAAGAGCGACTCACGAAAAAGTTCGTCGTAAGCATCGTTTTTATTCTCTTTCTCAACACAAGTGTTGGTAATTATATAAATAATATCGCGTAAATTGTTTATCCACATTTGGTTGTCTGTTGCAGGGACAAATATCTTTTCGAGGAATGCGTCGGCGTGCAGCAACTCTGTCGATGGAAAAAGATTGCGTTTTTTTGTTATTTCCTTGTCGAGTGCAAGAGCCTTTTCGCTACATTGCAAAGTATAAGGATGTTTAAGTATGGCGTGTACAGCATCGTAAGGAAACTTTTTACGTGTCTCGTCGTATCCTTTAATTTGTAATTCTATCAATCGTTGTAAAAAACTGTAAACGGGTGTGTGCGACACAGGATAACCCATAGTGACATTTATATCGAGTACTGTTGGCGGGATAGTGTGCAAAACCTCGCCAAGCAACCCCTCGTCACACAACACAACTGCATTTTCTATTTCATTGCCCTTAACATTGTGTGCGAGCCAGTCGGCCAAATAACGTGTCTGAATATTCTCTGTTGCAGCCGATACAAATGTTATATTTTTCTTTTCGCCAAGATTATTATAGGTTCCAGATTGCAACGCATTAGGATATTTTTTTAAATTCTCTCGCATGAAACGCCCCGCCTCGTGGTGTTTATTATTCACATAGGCAACATCATAATCCCAATAAAAAAGAGCTTTTCCCTCTTTCTTTAGCATTGCAAACATTGCATCTTCGGTTCTGTTCAAAGCGTTGAAACCCACAAATATATATTTGTCGAATGGAAAATGATGCTCTTCCTCACGTTCAATAACGTCGCGACACATCATGCCGCTATATGCAATACCTTCGTTTCGAAGAGAATCTCGAAAATCGTTGTATATGGGCAATAACACCTCCCACACAGCAAGGAAACGACGTTTAATTTCGCCTTTCTCCTCGCTGTTGAAGTTTACAAAAAACTGGCGTATTGCACTCTTTTGCCCCTCGTCGAGTGCATCAGTGGCGTTTCCCATTGCACGCAACTCTTTCAAGTTTGCAAAAAGTTTCCCCGCATCTACCATGTTTTTATCAATATCGTCAAAATCTTTAATCAACATCTCTCCCCAATAGTAGAATCTGTCGAGCGGTTCATTGCTATGAGTATGCTTGCAATACTCTTTGTAAAGTTTGCTCACAAGCAGTATAATATCAGCCTCGACAAAGTCGCTGCATTCCTGAAAAAGCTCGTTTATGGTCATATAAGCAGGGCTCCACAAAGGCTCGGAACTCATATTTTTCAAGTATTCATTGAAAAAAAGACCGGCACGTTTATTGGGGAACACTATGGCTGTGTCGGCAAGAGTGTTGCCATATTTGTTATATAAATCCTCGGCTACATGTTTCAAAAACGCATTCATATATTTAGAAACTTTTGTGAAAATATTACAAAAACAGTAAGTAAAAACAGGCAATCACTTAACTTCCTCTATTTTATTATTATATATGTACCATAAATATCCTGTTACGTCGGTGTATCCCATACGCAAGAGCAGTGACATATATTTCTGCACCTGTGCAGGATATTCGGGCCTCGGCGTACCAAATTTAAAGTCTACGACTATTGCCTTGTCCCCACTTACCATCACTCTGTCCGGACGATAATCTTTCTCTTCACCATTATATAGTATTGTACACTCATTATAAAGTTTGTATTTACCACTGAACCACTCTTTTGCAAGTGGATTATTCAAGGCTTTTCCTATCAGTTTCTCAATGTTACGGCTCTCGGCATCCGTCGAAACTATTCCTTGCAGACGCATTTTTTTTATCTGTCGTTCAAGTTCGTCGCCTGTCCGCAATTTCGATAACAATTCATGCAAAAGTTCGCCGCGAGCAATATAATCGAGTGTTTTTTTCTCTTCTTTCTCGCGCGCAAGGAAACGGGTGAGGTTGCGCGATTGCTTGAACGAGAGTTTGTTGTCGTACGATGCAAATTTCTGCACCATACTCGCGGGTATAATGGTAAACGGATTATCACTTTCTCTTTTTTCTTTAGTCCGCGAGGGAACTACTTCACCATACGTGAAAATTTGTTCTTCATCGTCAAATACAGCATCTTCGGCTGCTATACATTCGAGCAACGCAGGCAAACGTTTGGATATAGTATCGCCGCGTCCGCCGGACTTATCAGAAAATATTATAAGATTTTTTCCGGCACGGGTACACGCCACATATAAAAGATTAAGATTATCCACTAATTGATAGAGATATTCATGATTGTAATCTTTTTTGTATATAGAATCGAGCATGCTGCCTTGATAATCTACCGGCAACAGACTTATTTCGTCAAATGGGAGAGTGTCGGGCTTGCACCACAGTATATTTCTGTGCCCGCCGCCTGTCAGTTCCCACGTACAAAATGGAATTATCACTGTGTGAAACTCCAAGCCTTTTGATTTATGAATGCTTAAAATGCGCACTCCGTCACTCTCGCCTGCTGGAATTGATTTTTTACCTATCTCTTCGTCCCAATATATTATAAAATCCTCTATTGCAGCAGGGTTGTCTTTCAAAAACCGTGCAGCGTGGTCGAGGAACGAAAAAATATAAGCCTCTTCACCTTTTATGGTGTACAGTTGCAATATCTGTATCAACTGTTCCAATATTTCATAAACAGGTTTACGACTAAGAGCATCCATCTGTTGCAGAAATTCATGGGGCAGTAGCTTTTCCATGTCTGTTGCAGTGGTAGTCTCGGTAATATCAATACATTCATTTTTTACCGCAAACAAGTAACGAGAAACAAGATAAGCAATATTTATTCTGTCCTCGGGCACAGAAATGTAACGCAATGCCGCGATAAGTATGTTCAGAGCTGTTGATGTTGATAATTGATAAGCCTCGTCCGAGGTTATCGAATAGTCGGGAAAATGTTCGCCAAAGAGTTGCGCAATAGGCGCAATTTCTCTGTTCTTTCGCACAAGGATTGTAACATCCGACGGTTTTACACCCTTTTTATTCAGCAGAGTGTCGAGAGTATCAACAAGTTGTTTATAAACACTCTCTTCAAAAGTATCTTCCCCCTTATCTATCATTCTCACTTCGACATATCCGCTTTGCGGTTTTTCGGGCAAAATCTCTTGCTCCACGTCGCTGTATGCCCGCACAAGTTCTTCGCCACTCTCGCCAAGTTCGTGCGTATATTGCTCGCTTATCTGTCGGGCAGCAGCAGCGAACAATCGATTGTTAAAATCAATCACCCGACGTTCGCTACGCCTATTGACCTTCAAAGTATCGGCCTTGACAGGATAACCGGGAAACTCTTTTTCAAGGTTATTAAGTATGCTCCAATCGCTGTTTCGCCAACGATATATAGACTGCTTTACATCGCCAACAATCAAGCACATATCGCCTCGCGAAACTGCATCATGCAACAGCACCTTGAAATTCTTCCACTGCAACGACGATGTATCCTGAAATTCATCAATGAATATATGGTGAATTTCGGCACCAATCTTTTCAAAGATAAAAGAGGTGCTGCCGGTTATCATTTTGCCCAGCAGATATGTTGTTTGTGCAAGCAGGAAACGATTCTCGCGATTATTCTCTTCGCGCAATATTTTTGCAATACTGTTCAGCAGTCGCAGTTGGTGGAAACGTTGTATCGAAAGACGACAACTGTTAAGTATAGGAAGATTCCTTTCACGCATGCTTGTAGCCTGCTCCACAAGCGAAACAATCTCTTGACGCGAAACATCTGACAAAGCCGCCGACTTTGACATCTTTTCGGGACTCTGCACACAACTGTTTACATAACTATTGGCAAGCGGAAAATCACCATTTTTTAGTTTGGTAAAATAGCCCCATAGCCCCGATTTTTTCTGGAAAAAATCATCAACAGCAAGCCCGGAACCTTCGGCTATCGCAAAAAAACGTTCGGCACATTTTTCAGCCGCGTCAAGAATCTCACGTTCTATGGAATTTATCGTTTTTCGATAATCAGCAAGCAACGCACCATTGTTTGCATCTATCTGCAAACGCAACTCTTCACCCTGCTCTTGATAAACCTCACTCAGTATATTTTTCGCAAACTCTTTTATAGTTTCACCGATGCGCCAATTTTTGTCATTTGAAAGATGCTCCTCAATATACTCTACAAGCCACAGCATCTCTTTCGAAGTAGGAGTAAGCCTTTTAATAAGCATGTCCACAGCCTCTTCGAGCAGTTTGTCACTATCGAGAGTTATTGCAACATCCCCACTAAGCTCAAGTTCACGGGCAAGACCACGTAAGACAGTCTGAAAAAAAGCATCAATCGTCTGCACACGAAAATGGCTGTAATCGTGTAACATCATTTTCAGAGCCTTACCCGCACGCTCGCGCACCTCTTCGCCGCTAAATTTTGGAAAGGCAGCACGCACAATATTGAAATAACTATCCGACGAAGGCAACGAATGCGAAATTCCATACAGCTGGCTCAATATGCGCTCCTTCATCTCGGCGGTAGCCTTATTTGTAAAGGTAACCGCCAAAATGTGTTTATAGGATAAAGGATTGGCCACCAACAATTTTATATATTCCACAGCAAGAGTAAAAGTCTTTCCCGAGCCGGCCGATGCTTTATATACTTTTAAAGGTAAATCCATTTTTAAACGCATAAAGTGTGAAAGTGTAAAGTTACTCATTTTTATCGAATATCACACACATATTTTTCAAATAAAATTACGATTCTCGAAACAAAAAAAAACAAATATATGCGTTAAGAACTAAGTAAAAACGTTTCAAACAGAAAACTTCAAAATAACATCGAAAACAAAACTTACGGAAACCTTAAGATTATCAACAAGCAAAAAAGAAATTAAAGAATGAAATAGTTATATAAATTATCTTATAAACATAAAAGTGCTACAACTACTAACGTCTTTCAAAGATTTTTGCTAATTTTGTAGCAAAAGATTACGAAGATGAAACCAATGATTAAATACAGAGGTGGGAAATCGAAAGAAATACCAAATATTATGTGGCATATTCCTCGATTTTCAGGACGGTACATCGAGCCTTTTCTTGGTGGTGGAGCGTTGTTTTTTCATTTAGAGCCCAGAAAAGCAATAATCAATGATATTAACACTAAATTGATTGATTTTTATCGAGGAGTTCGCGATAATTATTCCATTCTGCGGAAAGAACTTGATGAAATTGAGAGCATATATACAGAAAATCGCAAGAATTTTGAAACACTAAAATCATTAAATCCTACTGAACGTGTAGAAGATAAAAATGAAGAATTATATTACCATCTTCGTGCCATGTTCAATGAAACAATAGATAAGTCATATTCCGATGCTTTGTTGTATTATTATATTAACAAAACTGAATATTCAGGAATGATACGTTATAATGCACGAGGAGA
>CAZXIQ010000098.1:0-6861 GCA_964640785.1 uncultured Bacteroidaceae bacterium
AGCTACCACTGCTCCACCCCGCGATGCGGTTTTTAAAACTGATGCAAAGGTAAGGTGTTTTTTTTTACCATACAAATTTTAATGGCACTTTTTTCTATTTTAACATTTATTTCATGCTTTTATTTACGCAGAAGATGCACAAATGTGCAAAAAAGATGTATCTTTGCGAAAGTTTATCGCGATAAAAAATAACACTGATTTACAATATGCCGACCACCGATACAAGAGCACTAATAATAGATGTTGCGAGACGCCTTTTTGCCCAGCAAGGTATTGAGAGTACTACTATCGGCGACGTTGCAATAGCATCGAACAAAAGCCGACGTACTATTTACACCTATTTTAAAAGTAAAGAAGAACTGCTTGAGGCGTCCATCGAAAGTGAAATGAAAAAAATTTCATCAGCGATGAAAAAAGTGGCTTTCGAGAAAATATCCCCGGACAAGAAACTTATAAAGCTCATATTTGTCCGCCTGAGAATTACGCGTAGCATTGTCAGACGCAACAGCGGATTGCACTCGGAGTACTTCGGCAACATGTGGATTGTTGAACACATACGTCGCACATTCAACGTACACGAAATTGCACTTTTCCGTTCAATCATTGCCGACGGCCAGCAACAGGGTATATTCAACGTTGAGAGCCCCGACCTTACAGCACGCTTTCTGCACTTCTGCCTTAACGGCCTCGAAGTGCCATTCATAAAAGGAGTGATAAACAAACACAAGGACGAAGAGTTTGTGAGAAATTTCTCGGAGAAAATAATACTCAGTGCATTAGGCGCAAATCCTTCACGACAATAAAAGAAACAAACAACACAGAGCAATGAACGTACTTTACGAGGACAACCATATAATAATAATAAACAAAAAGGCGGGAGAAATTGTACAAGGTGACAAGACAGGCGATAAATCCCTGTGTGACACAATGAAACAATTCCTTAAAGAGAAATACTGCAAGCCCGGCAATGTGTTTGTAGGCCTTCCCCACCGCCTCGACCGTCCTGTAAGCGGCGTTGTAATTTTCGCAAAGACAAGCAAAGCCCTCGAACGATTAAACGAAATGTTCCGCACAGGAGCTGTCGATAAAAGATACTGGGCAATAGTAAAGTCGTTGCCGCATGAACCCGAAAAAAAGCTTACACACTGGATTGTACGCAACGAAAAACTGAACAAAAGTTTCACCCACGACAAAGAGGTAAAAAACTCCAAGAAAGCAATATTGCGATACAAGACAATAGCCTCGTCGCGCATGTACAACCTGCTCGAAGTAGAATTGCTAACCGGTCGTCACCATCAGATACGTTGTCAGCTTGCAGCGATAGGATGCCCAATAAAAGGCGACTTAAAGTATGGCGCGAAACGTTCGAATCCCGACGGCAGCATATCCCTGCATGCAAGGAGCGTGGAATTTACACACCCCGTATCGAAAGAGCATATAAAAGTGACAGCCCCTGTACCACAAGACCACTTGTGGCAGAGTTTCGAAAAACTATAACGACACGCAGCCATTTATTTTGCACCGCAACGGGCACAACCAAAGCCGCAGCAACTACCTCTTTTTATAATAAAGCACAGAAGAATTACCTTCACGAAACAATTCGCCTGCCACACGCTTTACATCGTCGGCCGTAACCGCACGATACATATCAGTCTCGCGCCACGCACGCGTAACATCGCCGTACCACTCGGCAAGGGCAAGATTGGCTGCAAAATTTGCACCACTGATGTTTCCAAAAACCTGCTCAGACTCGAAACGATTGCTCACCTTTTCGAGCTCACTGCGCGGAACCGACTTTTGCTGCAAAAGTTCAAGCTCGTTACGAATAGCCGACTCGGCACGCTCAAAGGAAACGCCTTTGGCCAGACGCGAATATATCCAAAAGAGGCCATCGTGCTCGGTATTTGAAATAAAAGCATCTATACGCGTAAACAGTTTCTTTTTCTTTACCAACCTTTCGCTCAAACGACCCGAATAACCATTAGCAAGAATATCGGAAATAACATCACAGGGATAATAATCGCTACCGTTAAAGCCATCCATATGAAAAGCCATATAAAGAGCATCATCGGGAACATTGCGCTGCACAATAGCTGTGCGACGACGACGCTGACGAGGCTCGATGGGAATTTCGCATTTTTTGCACACACGCGCCGGAATATCGCCGAACCATTTTATCGTCCACTCCTTTACCTGTTCGAAAGAGAGATTGCCGACAACCGCAAGCACAGCATTCTCGGGCACATAATGACGATGGTAAAAATCGCGCACAACCTCGACCGGAACATCAGCTATGTGACTCAACTTACGCCCTATTGTAGACCAACGATAAGGGTGTTTCTTGAAGGCCAACTTACGCATCAGCATACTCACGTCACCATAGGGCTTGTTCAAATGCCCTTGCTTAAACTCTTCCATCACCACCTGACGTTGCACATCGACCTTCTCTTCGTCGAGAGAAATGTTACACATACGGTCGGCCTCCATGCAAAAGGCAAGCTCGGCATTTCTGCGTGGAAGGGATATAAAATAGTTTGTAAAATCATTATTTGTGTAAGCATTGCTGTCGCCACCTGCCTCCTCTAACGGCTCGTCAAAGGAGGGAAATGTTTCCGTTCCCTCAAACAACAGATGCTCAAGCAAATGGGCAATACCCGTATACTCATACTCTTCGTTTTTAGCCCCGACGCCATAGAGAAGATTCACATGAACCATTTCTGTACTGACGTCCTGCAAATGCACAAGACGCAGCCCATTGCTCAGTCTGAAACGCGATACATCCATCTTGGGAAACTATTCGTCGAGCAACACAATACGTTTAATAACAACATCTTTCACCGGACGATTGTACACATCGTAACTCTCGCACGAAATACTCTCGACAATGTCCATACCCTCGAGAACCTCGCCAAAGACGGTAAAGTAACCATCAAGATGGAAAGCACCACCCTCTTCGATATACGCACGGCGCTGTTCGGGAGTATACTTAAACTCCTTGCCAGCCATCGCCGAGTCGGTCTTTTCTGTAAAGAAATGTATCATTTCATTAAGTTCCTTTTTCTTTTTTGAGCTTTTCTTACTCTCTTCGTACAATTTGTTTATCTTTTCGCGGTAAGGCACTTGCAATTTTTCGTATGTCTTGCGACGTAAAGTTTTGTTATATTTGTCCTCGTGGTCGTTAAGCACTTTGTCATTGACTTTGCGTCCTGTGATAATTGAAAAATGGCTGCCCGACGACTCAACTGCCGGATTAAGGCTGGCGGCAGAGAGAGCACCATACTTGTGCCAACGTTTTTTAACATCAATTTCGGCCGGTATTTTATAGCTTACATCCGTCTCGCCAAGCTTTATTTTGGGAGCCGCGCCACGTGACTTGGGGTCGCCGGCCTGAATCATAAAATCCTTTATGACCCTAAAGAAAAGTTGCCCATCGTAATATTTGTTCATCACAAGATTGACAAAATTTGCTCTGTGCAGAGGTGTTTCTTTGTAGAGCATTATTTTGATGTTACCTCTATCAGTCTCTACAATAACAAATTGGTCTTTGTCGGGGCTGTTGGTATTAAGTTGCTGCAATCCGAACTCCCCCTTTTCGTCACCTCCCTGCTCGGACGAGCCTCCACAAGCTGTTAATGCAAACGTAGCGACAAACAGCATTATCGCCTTTGAAAATACTCTATTCATAACCTACTGTTTTTTTACAACTGCGAAGATAAACATAAAATAACGAAAATAGAAATAAACTTCTAAGTTATTTTCCTTTTTATAAATTGTAGAAACAGGAAAAATAACATAACTTTGCAAACAGATTCTTAGGCATATAAAAAAACAAAGAATCAAAACATATTTAAAGGCGTTTACGCGACGCTACGTTCTTGACGAATTGGAACTTCGCAAATTTCATCGTACTATCATGAACATAGCAACGGTAGATGCCCTCGGGGTGTGTTATATACACATCCCCTATATGTATGTAAACATACGCCATACGATGTATGTTAATTACTTATATACAGGGGTGTCATATATCATATTCGGCGGGGCTTCGACGTTGTTCGTTCAATAGTACCGGGCATTGCGAAGGCCTCAATTCGTGGAACGAGCAACAAGCAAGTTCCGCTTTTTTTATGTCCGCAAACAAAGGATACATTTTATTAACTTAATCAATTTTAACACCATGAGAAACATTTATTTTTTGGCGATTGCAATATTTGCAATGCTGCAAGTAACAAGCCTGAAGGCACAGGAAGAGGTTATGAAATACAACGGAAGTCATTCATTTGTACCCAAACATATGACTATAGATAATAAATCGTTTATATGTATACACGGTGACTTAGAATACTCCGAAGATGGTGAAGAAGTAAGTGTAACTATATACGACACCGACTTCAAAGAGGTTAAACGATTCACTGTAACCCCTGAAAAGCTTACTACAAAAAAAAGAATCGAGGAGAGGGAAAGAGTTACCGAAGTAGATAAAGAAGAGTATTCAGATTACTATAATATTGTTCAACAATATGAAGCTTTAACAAAAAAAACAGTTGATAGAAGCACTCTGACCTTAAACAGCCTTGTTGATATGTGGAAAGAGTTATATTCAAGTGATCTTACTTCTATCTCAAATCCGGATAGCTATACATTGATATCAAAAACTGATTCAAGCATGTTTTTTTACCCCAAAGATATCACATCATATTGGTACTACGAAAAATACGGAAGCAAATATCCAGACGAAATTATAGAATTGACTGTTGCTGATAATATAACAAACATGATCTATAGAAAGTGTGCCTACTTTGAAACAGAAGTATATACCGGTGAGTGGAAAACCAGAGAAATGGATGCAGATATAAGATACAGTACATGTGAACCATTAGACTATCAAGAGGCTGACATACCAGGGGATACCAAGATTTATTTTACGCAAACCCTATTAAACGACGATGAAAAGTTTGAATACTTGATACCTGTATATGATGAGACAATGACATTATACAGCCAAGATGACCGTGACCGGGATGGTGAAATTGACTACAAAGAGTACCGTACAGATTACATACCCAAAGGATACAATATATATTCCGATGGCGAACAGATAGGTTTTTTAAACATCCGCGGAAATATTTATTCTATATTTACATTTGGCGGAAAAAATTATATTTCTTGTCACTATGACGAAAATAAAGATTGTTTTAAAGTTATCTATCGAGTAGACAAAGCTACAAACAGCATTGAGCAGGTGGGCGAGCCTATACGTGCTAAAATATCTGCAAGAAAAGATGTCGTAAACATCGAGTTCAAGGAGCCTGCAACGGAAAATTGTGAGCTTATAATTACAAGTACCGACGGTCGCGCATGCAAGAGAGAGAGAATTGCTGCAGGCAGCGAAAATGTCAAATACGACACACGCCACCTTACAAGTGGCATATACAATTTCACCGTTACACAGAATGGAAAAGTCATAGAAAATGGTAAGATTGTAGTAAGATAAATTATTAAGGCTGCGTCAAATGTAAATTTTGACGCAGCCTTAATAAAAAATAAGTAAACATGTTTTTCTATGCTCACCTTTCACTATCTTTTGATAAGATAGGATGCGGTTCGACATAAAAATTCAAGTAAACTTATTTTTTATACACTCACCTTTTCCGTATCTTTGCGACTATAATAATATAGTACGCACAAATGAAAAACAAAATAAAGCAATCGGCGGCAGGGATAATCCCTTTCATATTGGTAACAAGTTGTTTCGCCCTATGGGGCTTTGCCAATGACATTACAAATCCAATGGTAAAAGCATTCTCGAAAATATTCCGCATGAGCGTCACCGACGGAGCTCTCGTGCAAATGGCATTCTACGGAGGATATTTTGCAATGGCACTGCCGGCAGCACTATTCATACGTCGCTACTCTTACAAGGCGGGAATAATGTTAGGGCTTGCACTATACGCCATAGGAGCGCTAATGTTTCTACCCGCAAAAGAGATTGGTTGCTACTACCCTTTTCTTATAGCATACTTTATACTCACATGCGGACTATCGTTTCTGGAGACAAGCTGCAACCCATACATACTCTCTATGGGCAACGAAAAAAACGCTACACGCAGACTGAACCTCGCTCAATCGTTCAACCCTATGGGATCGTTGCTTGGAATGTACGTTGCAATGAATTTCATACAGAATCGCCTGAGCCCCATGAGTAGCGAGGAGCGCAACATGCTATCTGACAAAGAGTTTATAGCAATACGCGACGCAGACCTTACGGTACTTATAGAACCATATTTAGCAATAGGCATTGTCATAGGAATAATACTTATGCTATTCATGTTCATAAAGATGCCGGCCGAGAAAGAGAGCGCAGCGAAGAGCAGCCTGAAAGAGACTGCTGCACGCATATTCGCCGTAAAAAACTATCGCGAGGGCGTCATTGCACAATTCTTTTATGTGGGCGCACAAATAATGTGCTGGACATTCATCATACAATATGGTACACAACTGTTTACAGCCGAAGGAATGACCGAGCAAGAGGCCGAAATTCTTTCTCAAAAATACAACATCGTAGCAATGATACTTTTCTGTTGCAGCCGTTTCATCTGCACCTACCTGCTCAGATACATAAACCCGGGCAACCTGTTGCGAATACTCGCTATTGCAGCTTGTTGTTTCAACATAGGAACGATTGTATTGCAGAATAGATTCGGACTATACTCGTTGGTAGCAGTCTCGGGCTGCATGTCGCTGATGTTCCCCACCATCTACGGCATTGCGCTTAAAGGATTGGGCGACGATGCCAAACTTGCTGCCGCCGGACTGATAATGGCCATACTCGGCGGCTCGGTGCTACCACCTTTACAGGCC
>CAZXIQ010000099.1:0-6859 GCA_964640785.1 uncultured Bacteroidaceae bacterium
AGGCTCCGAGTGGAACACGCCATGATTGCCATCGACCTTCCAACGACCCTCCACAAGCAACAATTTAACATCAATTTTAAGCATGTTACCCAAAGGACCTTTTCCCTCAAGTACCACAAAAGCCTTGTCGCCGTCAATCTTTTCGGAAACGACCTTATAATCGGCCTTAAAGCCCTGAGTACGTTGCTTATAATCGGGCGACGCAACAGCTATTTCAAAATAGTCGCGAAAAACACTATAATCGAGCGTATCGACAAAATAAATATTCTCGGTAACAGCCTTGACATCACCCGAAGTGAGCCCTTTGTAAAGTTTAAGAGCAACAACGGAAGGCGTCTCTTCGACACTATTCACTTGATTATTACTGCACGACAACGAAAAAACAAGAAATGTCGCAACAAAAAAGAGATATTTTATACTTTTCATAAACTATAAAAATGTATTCTGTAAATAAAAAAAACGACAGTGCGAAGATAGCACAAAAGAGGGAGTATTACAAAATATTTTTCCCAAGAAACAAAAGCACAGAAAAATTAAAGCTCTTTTCATGGCATTTAAGTAAAAAACAAGTACCTTTGCAAAAATAAAAAAGAACAAAGAGAGAGCCATACGACATATCAGTTTTTCACCGTTTATGCCATCCAAAAACACTCTCTCGCAAAGAAATTAATTATCTATGGATGTTATAAGCAAACTTATTGCACGCGCTTGCGAAGAGAAACAGCGCATCGTTCTTCCCGAAGGTACAGAAGAGCGCACACTTAAAGCGGCAGACAAAGCTATTGCCGACGGTATTGCAGAACTCATCATTCTGGGCAACAAGGCAGAAATTCTTGCACTCGCCGAAAAATTCGGCCTTGCAAACATCAAAAATGCCAACATCATCGACCCCGATGACAACCCCGATTTTGAGAAATACTCGAACCTGCTCTACGAATTAAGAAAATCAAAAGGCCTGACACTCGAAGAGGCACAGAAACTGACACGCAACCCCCTATATCTTGGCTGTCTCATCATCAAGGCAGGCGACGCCGACGGACAGGTTGCCGGCGCCCTGAACACAACAGGAAACGTGTTGCGTCCCGCATTGCAGATTATAAAGACAACCCCGGGAATCACATGCGTGTCGGGTGCAATGCTGATGATAACAAAAGCCAACGAATATGGCGACAATGGAGTACTTTTCTTTGCCGACGTAGCCGTAACCCCCAACCCCGACGCCAACCAACTGTCACAGATAGCAGTCTGCACAGCAGGCACAGCAAAAGCCATCGCCGGATTCGAAGAGCCCCGCGTGGCAATGCTCAGTTTCTCATCGAAAGGCTCGGCCAAGCACGAACTTGTAGACAAGGTAGCCGAGGCAGCAAAATTGGCAAAAGAGCTTGACCCCACAATAGCCCTCGACGCCAACCAACTGTCACAGATAGCAGTCTGCACAGCAGGCACAGCAAAAGCCATCGCCGGATTCGAAGAGCCCCGCGTGGCAATGCTCAGTTTCTCATCGAAAGGCTCGGCCAAGCACGAACTTGTAGACAAGGTAGCCGAGGCAGCAAAATTGGCAAAAGAGCTTGACCCCACAATAGCCCTCGATGGCGAACTTCAGGCAGATGCCGCATTGGTACCCTTTGTAGGAGCAAGCAAGGCTCCCGGCTCGGCCGTTGCAGGAAAAGCCAATGTACTTGTATTCCCCGACCTTCAGGCAGGAAACATCGGCTATAAATTGGTTGAGCGCCTTGGCGGAGCAACAGCCATCGGCCCCATTCTTCAAGGTATCGCACGTCCCGTGAACGACCTTTCACGCGGTTGTTCAATCGACGACGTTTACAAAATGATAGCAATAACAGCCAACCAAGCAATCGCTGCAAAAAACAAATAAAACAAAGATACATCCATGAAAATACTTGTATTAAACTGCGGAAGCTCGTCCATCAAATATCAGTTGTTTGACATGGAGACAAAGAGCGTTCTTGCAAAAGGAGGAATTGAGAAAATAGGCCTCGAAGGCTCGTTCTTGAAACTGACACAGCCCGACGGCGAGAAGGTAACACTCACAAAGGATATTCCCGAGCACACGACAGGCGTACGTTTCATCATCAGCGTACTCACAGGCGAGGAATATGGAGTAATAAAATCAATCAACGAGATTGACGCAGTAGGTCACCGCATGGTACACGGCGGCGAGAAGTTCAGCAGCTCGGTGCTGCTCACCGACGAAGTGATGAAAGACTTTGAGGCATGCAACGACCTTGCCCCCCTGCACAACCCCGCAAACATCAAGGGTGTGAATGCAGTGAAGGACATTGCCCCCGAAATGCCACAGGTAGGAGTATTCGACACATCTTTCCACCAGACATTGCCCGACTACGCATACATATACGGTATTCCTTACGAACTGTACGAAAAGTACGGCATCAGACGCTACGGATTCCACGGAACATCGCACCGTTACATCACCAAGCGCGTGTGTGAGATTCTGGGCGTAAAACCCGAGGATAAGAAAATCATCACCTGCCACATTGGTAACGGCGGCTCTATCGCTGCAGTAAAGAACGGCAAGTGCGTAGACACCACAATGGGACTTACCCCACTCGAAGGCCTTATGATGGGTACACGCAGCGGCGACATCGACCCGGGCGCAATACCCTTCATCATGGAGAAATTGCAGCTCGACGGCAAAGGCCTTTCGGACCTCTTGAACAAAAAATCGGGAGTATTAGGCGTGTCGGGAGTATCATCGGACATGCGCGAGGTTGAGGCCGCAGCAAGCGCAGGCAACAAACGCGCCGAACTTGCAAACACCATCTACTTCTACCGCATAAAGAAATACATAGGTGCATACGCAGCAGCCATGGGTGGAGTAGACATCATAGCCTTTGCCGGTGGCGTTGGCGAAAATCAGGCCCCCTGCCGCGAGGCAGCTCTCGAGGGCCTCGAATTCCTCGGCATAGAGCTCGACAAGGAACTTAACAAAAAATCGCGTGGCGAGGAGGTTGTTCTCTCGACACCCGCATCAAAAGTTAAGGTGGTGCTTGTTCCCACAGACGAGGAACTGATGATTGCATCGGATACATACGAAATTGTATCGGCAAAATAGGTTATTTATATAAATAAAAAAAGATAGGGCGGCCTTATTCATTTAAAGGCCGCCCTATCTTAATTTAATTCTAAACAAGATTGCAATATTCTCACTTTTAACAAAAGCACCTACTGCACAAAGCTATAAAAAACAGCACCGAAAATTCCGGACACGACAAGAATGAGTATGGGGCTGACCTTGCGGCGCATGGCGATAAACGCAACAACGGTTATAAGCACACTGACACAGAAACGCAAAGGCTCGTCGGGAAGAGAACCGTAATTCTCGGCACTCATAAGCAGCAGGGCTGCCGAGGCAATAAGCCCGACAACAGCGGGACGCAGCATGCGAAAGACTGCATTCACCCCTGTACTTTTACTATATTTCATCAGATAACGACTGATTATAAGCATCAGCACAAGCGAGGGGAGCATCACCGCCAATGAGGCTGTCAGCGAGCCCAATATTGCAAGTGGCAAAGAGCCATAAGCGTTATTCATGGCTGTGTAACCAACGTAAGTAGCAGAATTTATTCCTATGGGACCGGGGGTCATCTGGCTTATAGCTACAATGTCGGTAAACTCGGACATTGTGAGCCACGAGTATCGGGTAACAACCTCGCCCTGAATGACGGAGAGCATTCCGTAGCCGCCCCCGAAACTGAAAAGACCTATCTTGAAGAAGGTCGCGAAAAGTTTAATAAGCAGTGTCATACGCGTCCTTTTATTTTACCATAAAAAAAGCCTGCGACACCTGCGCAGAGTATTATATATATGGGGGAAACGCCAAAGGCAACAATGAGCAGTGCCGCGAGGATGGGAATCCACACTGTGGTGCGGGTTATTCGTGCCGAGCGTGCCACCGAAAATACAGGAGCGGCAATAAGTGCGACCACAGCCGGACGCAGGCCCCAAAAGATATTCTCTACTATTTTATAGTGGCGGAAACTTTGAAAGAACAGGGCGATAAGAAGTATGCAGACAACCGAGGGGAGCACACTGCCCAACGAGGCTGCGACAGCACCGCGCACTCCGCGCAGTTTATAGCCTATGAATATGGCGATATTAACCGCAAAGACACCGGGTGCCGATTGTGCCACCGCCAGAAGGTCGAGAAATTCATCTTTTTCCACCCAACCGGTACGTTCAACGACGTCGCGCTCGATGAGGGGTATCATTGCATAGCCTCCGCCGATGGTAAAGAGCCCTATCTTGGAGAAGGTCGCAAAAAGTTTAAAAAGTGATGCGTCTGTCATATATTATATTGCTTAAAGACACTCCCCCTCTGTCCGAGGGGGAGTGTCTTTTCTATTGTCGGTTATTTTGTTACTTCACTTTGTCGGCCACCCATGTGTAGGCGTTACGGAATATCTCTATCCAAGGAGTAACGTCGTCGGTGAGTCGGTCGGCCGGATAGTTTGCACACTGCCAAGGGAATATTGCGCGCTCGGGGTGAGGCATCATTGCCACGTGACGACCGTCGGCACTTGCAAGGGCTGCAACATTGTAGTCCGAGCCGTTGGGATTACCGGGGTAACCCTCGTAAGAGTAGCGTGCAACAATATTGTATTTCTCTTGCTCGTAAGGAAGCTCGAAGCGTCCCTCGCCGTGAGCCACCCACACACCTACGCGGCTGTTCGAGAGCGAGCCGAAAAGCACCGAATTATTCTCGGGGACGTTCACGCCTACGAAGGTAGACTCGAACTTGTGAGAATTGTTGTGACGCATGTAACCCTTCTTCTCAAATTCGGGGTTGATGAGGTTAAGCTCCATCATCAGCTGGCAACCGTTGCATATACCAAGCGAGAGAGTATCCTCGCGAGCATAGAAACGGTCGAGAGCAGCTTTTGCCTTGGGATTGTAGAGGAATCCTCCTGCCCATCCTTTGGCCGAGCCAAGAACGTCTGAGTTAGAGAATCCTCCGCAGAATACTATGAAATTAACCTCGTCGAGTGTCTCACGACCACTGATAAGGTCGGTCATTGTAACATCTTTTACGTCAAAGCCTGCAAGATACATAGCGTATGCCATTTCGCGCTCGCCGTTTGTACCCTTCTCGCGGATGATGGCTGCACGAACGCCCGACTTTTCGCGACGGTCGGCGTCAATGCCATATTTTGAGTACATTCCTGTGAAGCCTGCGGGGAAACGGAACTTCAAAGGCTGATTCTTGTAGTTCTGCAATCTTTCGTCGGCGCAACCGTTCATGCTCTGCTTGCGGTCCATAAGGTACGAGCTGTCGAACCATACGTCGCGCATATAATCAATGTCGAAGAGACGGGTGCGTTTGTTGTGAGCAACGGCTATCTGACGTTTCTTCGAGGGGGTACCTATCTTCATGAAACAAACACCTGCCTCGTCGAATATATCCTGCATTTTGTCTTTATCGGCGTCGGCCACCTGAATTACAATACCGGGATTCTCGGCAAAGAGCAGTTTGACAATGTCAGTCTCGGCAATTTCACTAAAATCGACCTCAATACCGCCCTCGCTGTTGGCGAAACACATTTCGAGAAGAGTGGTAATGAGACCTCCGGCCGAAATGTCGTGTCCGGCAAGAATCAGACCCTCCTTAACAAGCATCTGCACAGCGTTGAAGGCTGCTGCAAAATATTCGGGGTTCTGCACTGTGGGAACATCGTCGCCCACACAGTTCATTGTCTGTGCAAAGGCCGAACCTCCCAGACGCAGTGCGTCGAAACTGAAGTCTACATGATAGAATGCGCTCTTGGCATTATTCACCATCACAGGTGAGACAACCTTGCGTATATCGGATACCTCGCCACCGGCAGAAACGATTACTGTTCCCGGGCTTATCACCTTTGTACCGTCGGGGTATTTTTGTGTCATTGAGAGTGAGTCTTTACCTGTGGGCACGTTTATGTGGAGGTCGCAGCAGAAGTCCGAGAGTGCTTTTACGCCTTTATAGAGACGTGCATCCTCGCCCTCTTGCGAGCGGCAGGGCCACATCCAGTTTGCACTGAGCGAGATTGACTCGAGACCATCGGCAAGCGGAGCAAGCACAATGTTTGTCAATGCCTCGGAAACAGCAAGCACCGAGCCCTTTGCTGGGTCGGCAAGGCCTGCCTGCGGCGCGTGGCCGATGGAGGTTGCAATACCCTTTTGGCCTTTAAAGTCGAGTGTGACAACACCACAATCGCTCAAAGGTAACTGTATTTCGCCCTGACACTGCTGACGTGCGATGCGTCCTGTCACAGAGCGGTCTACTTTATTTGTGAGCCAGTCCTTACATGCAACAGCCTCGAGGCGGAGGACATTAATCAGATAGTCGTTAATATCTTCGTCATTGTATTCAACATCCTTGTAGTGACGCTCAACAGTCTTATCCACCATAAATGTCTTGGGCGAAGAGCCGAACATTTGGCTTACGGAAAGGTCGAAGGGACGCTTGCCGTCGGCCTGCTCAAAGGCGAAACGTGCGTCGCCCGTTGTCTCGCCGACAACGTACATGGGAGCACGCTCGCGCTCGGCTACGCGCTGAACATATTCGATGGCATCTTCTTTGATGAGCAGACCCATACGCTCCTGTGACTCGTTGGCTATAATCTCTTTTGCCGAGAGAGTCTTGTCGCCAACAGGCAGTTTGCTCATGTCTATAAGACCGCCACACTCCTCGACAAGCTCGGATAGACAGTTTACGTGACCTGCCGAACCGTGGTCGTGAATAGAGACTACGGGGTTAGTATCATCCTCGCAAAGTGCGCGGACAACGTTGTAGGCACGTTTCTGCATTTCGGCATTGGCACGCTGAACAGCGTTAAGC
>CAZXIQ010000100.1:0-6818 GCA_964640785.1 uncultured Bacteroidaceae bacterium
AGAGATGTGTGCAAAATACAAACTGCTCCTTGACCTTCACGGTACACACAAGCCCGCGGGTCTTAACCGCACATTCCCCAACGTGCTTAACTTTGAGGGCGTTTACGGTCTTGAGCAGGCTAAATGGGAGTCTCCCAGCATCCTCGACCACGTAACATACAACACACAGCTCCCCTTCATCCGTCAGGTATCAGGTCCCATGGACTATACACAAGGTGCTATGATCAACTCTATCAAGGGCAAATATCAGCCCAACTACTACGAGCCCATGAGCCAAGGTACACGTTGCAACCAGTTGGCACTCTACGTAATTCTTGAGTCTCCTCTGAACATGCTTTGCGACAACCCCAGCAACTATGAGCGTGAGCCCGAGTGTACAAAGTTCATCAGCGCAATCCCCACTGTATGGGACGAGACAAAGGTTATAGATGGTAAACTTGGTGAGTATGTAGTAACAGCACGTCGCAAAGGTGGCACATGGTACATCGGTGGTATCACCAACTGGCACGGCCGCACAATTGACGTAGACCTCTCATTCCTCGGTGGCAAGACCATGAAAGGTGAGTTGTTCCGCGACGGTATCAACGCTTGGAAGAAGGCTCGCGACTACAAACGTGAGGAGAAGAGCGTAAACACAGCCGAGAAGTTTAAAATTTACATGGCTCCCGGTGGTGGCTTTACTCTTAAACTGCAGTAATCAACCACTTAAGGTTTAAACAACATAATAAAAAGCCTGCGACAAAAAATATCGCAGGCTTTTTATTATGCACAGAAATATTACTTACGTGTTCCTCTTTTCAACACAGAAAACCTTTTGATAAAATGCAGAACACCGACAACAGCCAAAATGATACCCAAACGATAGTGCCATAAACCCACGCCCGAACCGGCTCCATCAACTAAAAGCAATACAATTCCGGTAACGATTGCTGCAACATATATTAGCGACAGACACGCTGTTGTACGACTTTTTTTGCCGAGACCTTTAGCTATCAGACTTTTGTACCACCCCCAATGTGTTTGAACATACAGCACTCCCAATATGATAAACATAAGTCCGGACAATGAATGACAAACAGCCCAATTATGCCACACATCGTGAGTTGAAAAATGTCCGGCTACATGCAATTTAAAGCCGGAATAAACAGTCAATGCAAACACAAGAGACAACCACCAATCTATTACAAATATTTTCTTCATACTGTTTATAAATAATAACAAATAACAGGGTATTAAACAACACCCTAATATCTTAGATTATCCATAATTGAAACTACACGCAGTCTATGTTGCAGTATTTTCAAGCAAGCATAAAGATGAATTATTCTCGCTGTCGAGTAACCCCATTAAAAGCTTTTTCTTATCACAAGCCTTCAGTTTACCCAATGCCTCTTCGGAAGCACGTTGCTGACTTTCACGTTTAGAAAAACCGCATCCCGAACCGAATAACTTATCGCATACATATACCTCACTTGCAAAAAACTGCCCATCGGCATCATTTTTCTCTTCGACAAGCCTGAACTCGACAGGCAAATGATATTTCTGTGAAAATTCTATCAGTCGGCTCTTAAAATTAGCATCGGAACCTATAATCTTTTCAATATCCACAACCTTGCCAAAGACACGGCTCAACAAGAAACGCTTACACATTTCGTAACCCCTGTCTACATATATTGCGCCAACAAATGCCTCGAAAGCATTGCCATAAATATGACTGTTGTGCTGGCGGCCTGTATTGTGAGAAACTAAAAGTTTGTCGAGCCCAAGTTCGTGGGCCACCGTATTAAGCGTCTCGCGACACACCAAACGACTGCGCGACTTTGTAAGGAAACCTTCGCGCTCTTTTTTGTAATGCAAATACAGAAAGTCCGAGACTACTGCGTCGATTATAGCGTCGCCTAAAAATTCAAGGCGTTCATTGCACATAAAATTCTTCTTACGCGAGTGCAATGTGTGCGAACTATGAGTAAGGGCTGTTTTGTAGGGAGTTAAATTCCGTGGCAAAAAGCCAAGAACTCCATATAATATACGATAAGTCTCCTTATCCTTGCGGCGGAAAAGGAGACTCAATTCGTTAAATAATTTTTGTAACACCTGTATATATCAGATTTTTTTAAATGCAATACTTGTGTTGTGTCCGCCGAATCCGAAAGTATTGGATATTGCAGCATTAACTACTCTCTCTTGTGCCTTGTTAAAGGTAAAGTTCAAGTTATAGTCAATCTTTTCATCCTCATCGCCTTCGGCGTGATTAATCGTGGGAGGTACAATATCATTCTTAACGCTGAGCACCGTAAGAACAGCTTCGAGAGCACCGGCACCACCAAGCAGGTGACCTGTCATTGACTTTGTGGAGCTGATGTTAAGTTTGTAGGCGTGTTCGCCAAAAACTGACTTTATAGCCGATACTTCGGCAATATCACCGGCATAAGTAGATGTACCGTGAGTGTTTATATAGTCAATATCCTCGGGTTTAAGACCTGCCTCTTCAAGCGCATAACGCATAACCTTTGCCGCACCCTCGCCTTCGGGCTGGGGGGCAGTCATGTGATAAGCATCGGCCGAAAGACCCGTACCTGCAACTTCAGCATATATTTTGGCTCCACGTGCAACTGCATGTTCATACTCTTCGAGTACGAGACACGCACCACCCTCGCCCATTACAAAACCATCGCGACTTTTACTGAAAGGACGCGACGCACCTGTCGGATCGTCGTTTCTTGTAGAGAGAGCGTGCATAGAGTTAAAGCCGCCTACTCCTACATGACAGATTACAGCCTCGGCACCACCGGCAAGCATTACATCGGCTCTTCCCAGACGTATCTGGTCGAACGCGTCGATAATGGCATTTGTCGAAGAGGCGCATGCCGATGTTGTTACATAATTAGGCCCTTTCAAGCCATATTTTATAGACAACATGCCGCTTGTCATGTCTGTTATCATTTTGGTTATAAGGAAAGGCGTAAAACGAGGACCATTCTCTTTATTAAGAACATAAGGTGCAAATTCCTCTTCAAATGCGTGCAATCCGCCGACGCCCTCACCAAATATAACACCGAAACGGTCGAGATTCTCTTTCTCAAGGTCAATGGCACAATCGTTCATTGCCTCTATGGCCGCTGCAATGCCGTAGTGCGAATGCGAATCAATCTTGCGTACCTCTTTTCTATCCAAATAAACAGTAGCGTCGAAATTCTTTACCTCACAAGCAAAGTGGGTTTTGAACAACGACGCATCGAAATGGGTAATAGGACCGGCACCGCTTACACCTGACTTAGCATTCTCCCACAAGGTAGGAACATCGTTACCAATAGGCGAAACAGCACCAAGACCTGTTACTACAACTCTTCTATGTTTCATTACGAAACGTAAGAATTAAACAAAAAGTATAAGAAAGGATTACTTCTTAGCAACCTCTTCCTCTACAAATTTGATAGCATCACCTACCGTAGAGATTTTCTCTGCAAGGTCATCGGGGATAGAAATACCGAACTCGTCCTCAATCTCCATGATAAGTTCTACTGTATCCAAAGAATCGGCACCGAGGTCGTTTGTGAAGCTTGCCTCATTTGTTACCTCTGACTCTGCTACTCCAAATTTCTCAACGATAATGCTTTTTACTCTTGATTCAATTTCTGACATAGTTGTATGTATTTTGTTAGTTTATGTGTGCAAATTTAGAATAAAATTCCCAATCTGCCAAGAAAAGTACAAAAAAAGCGCGACCGCATTGCACATTTTTTCATTTTTGCGCAAATTTCAGTCCCAATAAGTACACTTAAACACTTTTCACGCTATATAATTTCTATATTGTATGCCGAGGGCTCGCGACGGAAATTATAATTGTTTCTTAGCTCTTCGAAAAGAGAAGGAGTGCTCTTCAATGGAGTCGTATCGCAGAGGGGATTATAAATTTCGAGAAACGCATCACTCTCGCTTGCTGCCTTAACAACCATTTGTGACGGTGGGGGCAGGGTTGCCAAAGGTAATTTACCCTTATACTCGAAAAAATCGGCAAATTTCTGCAGTACAATATTCGTGGCATTCAGTTTTCCCTCGGCCGAATAGCCGGCAATATGCGGGGTAGCAATAAAAGAGGAGGCGAGTAATTCGCTATTGATGTCAGGCTCACCCTCCCACACATCAAGCACAATATCAGACACCTTACCTTTTTTATATGCCGACAACAAAGCTGCATTATCAGCAACAGGCCCACGCGAAGCGTTTATAAAAAGAGGGGTGCGCTGTAACGAATCAAAAAAAGACTCCGAGGCAAGATGGTAGCTGGGAAAATCGCCACCACTCGTCAGTGTAGGGTGAAAAGTCACAATATCACTTTCGGCAGCAATCTGCTCCAGCGACACAAAGCCCGTTTCACCTGCCGCCTCACGAGGAGGGTCATTCAGCAACACCTGCATTCCTGCCAAGCGTGCCCACTCTGCTACACGTGAACCTATGGCGCCAACACCTACAACACCTATCGTCAGTCCTTGCAAAGAACACCCCTTGTGCCTGCACCAAAGAGAGACGGCCGATTGTACATACTGCAACACCCCGCCCGCATTACACGCCGGAGCACTCGTCCAAAAAATCCCCCTGCTACGACAATAAGCATCATCTATATGGTCGTACCCAATGGTTGCAGTACCTATGAAACGCACTGCACTGCCATCGAGCAGAGCTGAATTACAAAAAGTACGTGTGCGCACAAACAACGCACCCGCATCCTTAACATCTGCGGCAGAAATATCGCTACCGGGCATTGCAACAACATCATAACCCATTTTGGTAAGCGAATCGGCAAGATAAGGTATCTTTTCATCAATCACAATCTTCATGACAATTCAATTTAAAAATTAACCCTCAAAGGCAGAAAAAGAAGGGACAATCCCTCAAAACTCACAAATAAATTACAAAAAACAGGACAAAGATAATTAGTTTTTGATAATTTTTTGCCAAACTCGCAAAGTTTACTTAGATTTGTAGAATATTAAAGTAAAAACAACTAAAAACTGGTTTAATCTATGAAAACATTCACACAATTAAGCTGGCCTATATTTAACGAGGCAATTCTCGATTATCATAAAACAGACAACGTCGATACACCCATACAAAACCCTTATCCGGTAAAAAGCATAGAATATTATCTATACTTGAAATGCTGGATAGACACCGTTCAGTGGCACTTCGAGGATATTATCCGCGACCCTGAAATTGACCCCGCCGAGGCACTTACACTTAAACGCCGCATCGACAAGTCCAACCAAGACCGCACAGACCTTGTTGAGCTCATCGACAGCTACTTCCTCGACACCTACAAAGAGGTTACTCCCATTGCAGGCGCTACAATCAACACCGAGAGCCCAGCATGGGCAATAGACCGTTACTCCATCCTCGCACTGAAAATATACCACATGCAAGAGGAGGTCAATCGTGGCAACAAACAGTGCGAAGCTAAATTGGCGGTGCTCTTGGAGCAAAAGAAAGACCTTACCACAGCTATCGACGAACTGCTTGCCGACATTGCAGCCGGACGCAAATACATGAAGGTTTATCGTCAGATGAAAATGTACAACGACCCCTCACTCAACCCCGTACTCTATGGTGCAGGCAAAAAATAAAAAAAGCCCCGGCACAATACTGATAACACGATTCTCGGCAGTTGGCGACATAGCAATGACAATACCATTGCTATACTCGCTTGCCGACACCTACCCCAACAAACGTTTCATTTTTGTCAGCCGTGAAAGATTCGGGCAGTTTCTTGTAAACGCACCAAAAAACCTGCAATTCGAAGGAATAGACCTAAACAAGTACAAGGGGCTCGGCGGATTATACAGCCTAAAAAAAAGGCTGATGAAACACCGACCCGACGCCATTGCCGACCTGCACGATGTATTGCGCACAAAGATTCTGCGCCTTTATCTTAAGTTAAGCGGAATAAAATGTGCAGCCATAGACAAAGGGCGCACCGAAAAAAAGCATCTTACACGCGCCAAGAACAAAGATACCCGACCGCTGAAAAGCACATTCGAACGCTACCGCGAGGTTTTTGTAAAATTAGGTCTTGAATTTACCCCTAAGTTCACATCACTCTTCGGCAACGAAAAAGGCAATCTTGCCACACTGCAACTGCCACCAAAAGGTGAAGAACAGTGGATAGGAGTAGCCCCTTTTGCGCGTCACGGAGGAAAAATATACCCAATGGAACGTCTCGAAAAAGTGATAGAGGGGCTGGCCGCAACTCCCGGACTGAAAATTTTCTGTTTCGGCAATGGCAAAGAGGAGCAGGAAATTGTCGATAGATGGTGCGCACGCCACGCGAATGTAGTCTCGTTCATCGGGAAAAGCGATTTTCGCGGCGAACTTACGCTCATCAGCAATCTGGAACTAATGTTGAGCATGGACTCGGCAAACATGCACATAGCCTCGCTTGTAAACACACCGGTAATATCCATTTGGGGTGCAACCTCGCCGCTGGCAGGATTCCTCGGCTGGCGACAGCAAGAGAGCGACTGCGTGCAGTTACCACTCGAATGCCGTCCATGCTCTATATTCGGTAATAAGCCCTGCATATATGGCGACTATCGCTGCATGCACATAGAGCCACAAGTTGTCATCGACAAAATTTTGAAAAAATTGGGTAGGCAATAAAACTTCTACCTTATATATAATTGGGCGAGCCGTTAGGTTCGCCCAATTATATATAAGGTAGAAGTTCGGGATATTTTTAAAATATTTCTTTTATTATGGTGATTAGGGATTCTTTTTCTTTATAGTTTATTTACCCTTATAAGTAGTTGCTATTAGAACGGTTG
>CAZXIQ010000101.1:0-6814 GCA_964640785.1 uncultured Bacteroidaceae bacterium
TGCCGTCCACGGTGACCCGGCCGGTTTTCAGGATCTGCTTGACCTGGCTCCGGGTAGACGAAGGCGTCGAGGCTGCTTTAAAAGCCGAGGCCGACATTGTGGTAATATGTTCGAGCGACGACGAATATGCCGAACATGCCGAACATGCCATTCCCGCCTACGAAAAGCTCAATGGCAAAGCACTGTTTGTAGTTGCCGGTGCACCTGCATGCAGCGAGGAGCTGAAAAATGCAGGCATCGAGAATTTCATACACGTGCGCGTGAATGTATTGGAAACCTTAAAGGAAATTAACGCAAAACTTTAGTAGCGCCATGAGAAAAAATTTCAAAAACATAGATATATTCGCCGCTAACAACGGCAAGGCTGCCCCCGACAACAACACAAACATCACTTTCGACACAGCCGAAAATATCAAAGTAAAGCAGGTTTATACTGCCGAGGATACAAAAGAGATGGAACACCTCGACTACGCCGCAGGACTCCCCCCGTTTCTTCGCGGCCCCTACTCGATGATGTACGCATTCAAGCCTTGGACCATCAGACAGTATGCAGGATTCTCCACAGCCGAAGAATCGAACGCATTCTATCGTCGTAACCTTGCATCGGGACAGAAGGGACTTTCCGTTGCCTTCGACCTGCCCACACACAGAGGTTACAACCCCGACAACGAGCGCGTCGTCGGCGACGTTGGAAAAGCCGGAGTATCAATCTGTTGCATGGAGAACATGAAACAACTGTTCGATGGCATTCCCCTGAACAAAATGTCAGTATCGATGACCATGAACGGAGCTGTGCTACCGGTACTCGCCTTCTACATAAACACCGCACTCGAACAGGGAGCGAAACTCGAAGAACTTGCCGGCACCATACAAAATGACATTCTAAAGGAATTTATGGTGCGCAACACCTACATCTACCCACCGGCATTCTCCATGCGCATCATCAGCGACATTTTTGCCTACACCTCGAAAAACATGCCCAAATTCAACTCAATATCAATTTCGGGCTATCACATGCAAGAGGCAGGCGCAACAGCCGATATTGAACTTGCCTACACCCTCGCCGACGGCCTCGAATATGTAAGAGCCGGCGTTGCAGCAGGCATAGACATCGACGCCTTTGCACCCCGTCTGTCGTTCTTCTGGGGTATAGGCATGAACCCCTTCATGGAAATTGCAAAGATGAGAGCCGCACGCATGCTGTGGGCAAAAATCATAGCAAAGTTCAACCCCAAGAATCCAAAGTCGATGGCACTGCGCACACACTGCCAGACATCAGGCTGGTCGCTCACCGAACAGGACCCCTACAACAACATCGGACGCACCTGCATAGAGGCAATGTCAGCAGCAATGGGACACACCCAATCACTGCACACAAACGCGCTTGACGAGGCCATTGCCCTGCCCACAGATTTTTCGGCACGCATCGCACGTAACACCCAGATATACATACAGGAAGAGACAAATGTATGTAAAGAGATTGACCCATGGGGCGGCTCATACTACGTGGAAAGCCTCACAAAAGAGATTGCCGAAAAAGCATGGAAACTGATAGAAGAGGTCGAAGAGCTTGGAGGAATGGCAAAAGCCATCGAGACAGGTATTCCCAAAATGAGAATCGAGGAGGCTGCCGCACGCACACAAGCACGCATAGACAACGGCGCACAGATGATTGTGGGAACAAACGCCTACACACTCGACAAAGAAGAGCCCATCGACATATTGGAAATTGACAACACCGCAGTGTTGCAACAACAGATTGAGGCACTCGCACGCAACAAAGATGGTCGCAACGAAGAGGAAGTAAAAGCAGCCCTCGACAGGCTCACCGAGTGTGCGCGCAGCGGCGAAGGCAACCTTTTGGAGTGTGCAGTGGAGGCTGCAAGAGTAAGAGCCACATTGGGAGAAATTTCAGACGCTTGCGAAAAAGTTGCAGGACGTTACAAAGCTGTAATAAGAACAATATCAGGAGTGTATTCGGCAGAGAGTAAACAGGACGAGAGCTTTGCAAAAGCCTGCGCCCTGACAGAGGAGTTTGCAAAAGTTGAGGGACGACGTCCCCGAGTGATGATAGCCAAGATGGGTCAGGACGGACACGACCGAGGCGCAAAGGTTGTAGCAACAGGATACGCCGACTGCGGATTCGACGTAGACATGGGCCCGCTGTTCCAGACACCTGCCGAGGTTGCCAAAGACGCCATAGAAAACGACGTACACGCCATAGGCGTTTCGTCGCTTGCCGCAGGCCACAAGACACTCATCCCCCAACTCATCGACGAACTCAAGAAATTGGGTCGCGAAGATATTCTGGTCTTTGCCGGCGGAGTAATTCCCGCTCAGGACTACGATTTTCTCTATCGTGCAGGCGTCATTGCCATCTTCGGCCCCGGCACAAGCGTAACAAAAGCTGCATGCGAACTGATGCAGGTATTATTGGGACGAGAAGAGTAAGAGAATAGAAAATGATAGTATGTATTGCAGAAAAAAAATCCGTCGCCGAGAGCATTGCAAAAGTTCTTGGAGCGTTAGCCCCGCGCGACGGATTTTTCGAAGGTAACGGCTACCAAGTAACATGGGCGCTGGGACACTTGTGTACACTTAAAGAGCCTAACGACTACACAGAGATGTGGCAACGTTGGAGCCTCGGCAGCCTGCCCATGATACCCCCAAAGTTCGGCATAAAACTGATGGCCGAACGCAACAAAGAACGACAGTTCAACATAATAAAAAAACTCATAGAAGGAGCCGAGTGCATCATCAACTGCGGTGACGCCGGCCAAGAGGGAGAGCTTATACAGCGCTGGATAATGCAGAAAGCACAAGCAAAATGCCCCGTGAAACGCCTATGGGTGTCGTCGCTCACCGAAGAGGCAATAAAAGAAGGGTTCGCCACACTGAAGGACCAAGCAGAGTATCAGTCGCTCTACGAGGCAGGGCTGTGCCGAGCAATAGGCGACTGGCTGTTGGGCATGAACGCCACACGCCTATACACACTGAAATATGCAGCCAACAAACAAGTGCTGTCGATAGGACGCGTGCAGACCCCTACCCTTGCTCTTATTGTGAAAAGACAGAATGAAATTAAAAATTTCATTCCCAAACCCTATTGGGAGCTTAAGACAAAATACCGCGAAGTGACATTCAGTGTCACAGAGGGTAAGTTCGAGGAGAAAGAGAAGGCCGAAGAGGCACTGCAAAAAATCTCGGGCGAGCCATTTACCGTAACCGATATTTCAGCAAAAAAAGGCAACGAACTACCACCAAGGCTTTACGACCTTACATCGCTACAAGTAGATTGCAACAAAAAATACGGAATGACGTCAGACGTCACACTGCAAACAATACAATCGCTGTACGAGAAAAAGTACACAACCTACCCGCGCGTAGACACAACCTACCTGAGCGAAGATATTTACCCGAAGTGCGAAAATATCTTGAAAGGGATGCGCGAGTATCAAAAACTGACAGAGCCTTTAATGGGTAAGCCACTCATAAAGTCGAAAAAAGTGTTCGACAACAAAAAAGTGACCGACCACCATGCCATCATACCCACAGGCGTACAGCCACAGGCACTCACAGAAAATGAAAAAAGAGTGTACAACCTTGTCGCCACCCATTTTATCGCCATCTTCTACCCCGAATGTAAATTCTGTACAACAACAGTGCTGGGCGAGAGCGGCGGAGTAAAATTCAAAGCCACAGGCAAACAGATAACCGCCCCCGGCTGGCGCGTAGTGTTTGCCGGGGAGTCCACCGATGGCGACAAAGAAGAGAAAAACGAATTAATGCCCGCCTTTGTAAAAGGCGAGAGCGGACCGCACACTCCCGACCTTGCCGAAAAAATGACACAACCACCCAAGCCCTACACCGAGGCCACACTGCTGCGTGCAATGGAAACAGCCGGAAAAAACGTCGAGGATGAAGAACTGCGCGACCTTATGAAAGAGAACGGCATAGGACGCCCATCGACCCGAGCCGAAATAATAAAAACCCTCTTCAAACGCAACTACATACGCAACGAAAAGAAAAACATCATTGCCACAGATACAGGCGTGGAACTTGTGGGCCTCATACGCAACGAACTGCTGAAAAGTGCCGAACTTACCGGCCAGTGGGAGAAAAAATTGCGCGACATTGAACGAAAGAACTACGAGGCCAAACAGTTTGTAAACGAACTTAAAGAGATGCTCGTGGACGTTGTAAATTCAGTGCTACGCGACAACACAGCGATAAAAGCATAAAAAGCAGAGATATAAATGGAACAGATGGACACAAAATACGAAATTTTCATCTCATACAAAAGAGTCGATAAAGAGCGCGTATTTAAAATAAAGGAGAATATAGAAAAAGCCACCGGGAAACAATGCTGGATAGACCTCGATGGCATAGAAAGTGACGCTCAATTCATAAACGTTATAATGCGTGCAATAAATAATTGTAGCATATTTCTATTCATGTATTCCCAAGCCCATTCTGCAATTTACGACTATGAACAAGATTGGACAGTACGCGAAATATCCTTTGCACAAAAAAAGAAAAAACGCATTGTATTTATAAACCTCGACGGGAGCAAGCTAACCGACTGGTTCGAATTTATGTTTGGCACAAAGCAACAAATAAATTCTCTCGAAAGCGACGCCATGAAACACCTTCATCACGACATTGTCAAATGGTTGGCAAGCGAAGAGAAAAAAACCACCATCAAGCAAAGCACACTTCCAAAAGACGGGACAAGTATAACAATCGGCACAACGAACAACAATAAAAACATCATTAAGAAGAAAAGTCCGACTGAGATTGACGATACAAAACTGACGCCATATATACAAAAAGGCAAAATAGGATTTGTAAACGAAAAGACAAAAGAACTAATCATCCCTTGCAAATACAACAATGTATACCAATTCTCGGAAAATCTTGCACCCGTAAAAGTGGGAAGTAAATGGGGATTCATCGATAAAAAAGGAAAAGAGATAATACCCTGCAAATACGATTATGCACACAAATTCATCAAAGGCTTGGCTCTTATACAGTACAACAACAAGTATGGATTCATAGATACCACAGGAAAAGAAGTTATACCATGCACATACGATAACTTATGGTTCTTTTCCGAAGAATTGGCACCGGCTGCAAAAGACGGGAAATGGGGATTCATTGACAAAAAGGGGAAAGAGGTAATACCATGTATATACGATTATGCAAATGGATTCTCCGAGGGGCTGGCAGCAGTAATGCTCAATGGCAAATATGCTTTTATAGATAAAAGTGGGAAAAAAGTAATAGAACATAAATTTAATAAAGCCAAAAGATTCGTCGAAGGCTTGGCCCTTGTTTATAAACACTTCAATTACGGTTTTATAGACAAAACAGGTAAAGAAGTTATAAAATGCAAATATGAATATTCAAGTGAATTTTCCGATGGAGTGGCAGCCGTAAAACAATACGGAAGAAAATGTAAGCTAATAGATAAAACAGAAAAAGAACTGTTCCAAAGCAACTACAACTATATTGAAAAATTTCACGAAGGGCTGGCAAATGTTTATAATGGGAAATATGGTTTTATCGACAAGAAAGGAAAAGAGATAATACCCTGCAAATACGATAAAGCACTAAAGTTCATAGATGGATTGGCTGCAGTAGAACTTAAAGGCAGAAAAGGATTTATAGATAAATTCGGTAATTGCACATTGAATTAACCAATTGAGAATTATTATTCCAACAATTAAAAAAACGATAAATGGCAGAATGGACAAAAAGTATGATATATTTATAAGTTATGCACGCAAAGACATTGACGAAGTAAAAGCCATATTGGGGATTATTAAGAGACATATTCCCAACTTGACATATTGGTTCGATGTAAACGGCATTGAGAGCGGAGACGAATTTGAAGAAAAAATAATCTCGGCAATAGACAATTCTTCGTATGTTTTATTCGCTTTATCCGACAATTCGCTTAAATCGCCATGGACTAAAGACGAAGTAATGTACGCAAAAAACACCAACAAGAAAATTGTTCCCATACTATTGAAAAATGCAAAATTAAGCGGGTGGTTTTTGTTTAAATTCGGTCGTATAGATTGTATTGACTCAACCAATGTCATACAAATGAACAAACTTATAAATAACCTTAATGCTTGGACAAGCGAAGAAAGCAACACCGACACATTCACAAACAACAATATTTCGGACACCAACAAGGAGAACACACTTTATCTTAAAATAATATCCGACACCGATTGCCATGTGCTTATAGATTGCGAAGAAAAATGCACAGCAAAAGCTAACAAACTATATAAAGTACCATTAAAACAAGGCGAGTACTATGTACAATTCATCAGTTGCGCAAACGACAGCGACATTATAACAGAGGAAATATGCTTAGAACGCGACACTCTGTACAGAGTAAATCTTGCAACTGTAAAAAAGAAACGCGAAGAGGTACAGCAAAGTGCTGTACAAAAGAGCTATACTATACAAAATGACACTACACCCGCAACGGCGGCCAATTATAACGTGATACTCAGAAGTTCCGGACCGGCAAAGTTGCAAGTTGTAAAATGCGTAAAAGAGGCATGCGGGCTCGGGCTTAAAGAGGCGAAGGACATTGTAGACTACACACCATCTTTCATAGCAAGAAACATTCAATACAATATTGCTCTAAAATTGAAAAAAGAAATTGAACAATCAGGAGCAATCGTAGAGATAAGTATTGACCCTAACGCTCCATGTCCATGCGGCAGCGGTAAGAAATTCAGGTAATGATGCCAAAAGTGGCGCTTTTTGAATAAAAATTACGTGGTGAGAACTT
>CAZXIQ010000102.1:0-6807 GCA_964640785.1 uncultured Bacteroidaceae bacterium
TGATCCGTATTGATAAAATCCAACCCCAGTTTTTTACTCATTCTCCACCCATTCTCGTTATCAGGGAAAGCCCAAATACGGAACTTACATCCTTTTTTATGTGCAGACTTTACGGCCTCCTTGATACGTTTACGATCGGCTTTATCCATTTTCCCATTACCTTTCCATTTGGTATAATTACCTCTATAAGTACTAATCAACGGAATTTGTTCCAACTGCTCCTTAGAGTAATCTACATTGGGCAATCCATCAAAATAGATGTAGTCGGGATATTTAGTGAAATCTTCTTTGGCTATCTTATTTCCTGTTATGACAATCTGAACGGCACCCGAATTATTTTTAACATCAAAATAAGGTTCCATATTCTCCATCCGGATTAGAGCAATCAATCGATCCAAGGTTTCGGAACCCGATTTCAAGTCTACCAACAATTGTAAGCCCTTTCCTTTCGGATAAGCCGTTCCCCCATTCTTGTCCATCACTTGCTTTATCGGATCCAAATACATATTTTTCAACATTCGTTCCGGATGAACATCTTTACGGTTATGAGCTACATAAATAATACCATCGATTAACCATATATCGGCTTCAATGGATGCTGCATTAGCTTCATAAGCACCCCAAAAAGGCCGTGCTTGGTCATAATCATTGTGTGAGTGAATTCCCGGTTTTTGTGCCGAAACCATCAAGGCACACATTGTCACAAATACTGAAAATAATAGTCGAAATATCATAGTGTTTCCCTAATAAATTATTCTTTGCATGCAAAGATACGAAATTAATTGAATGGGCATAAACAGCAAGCATAAAATCGCTAACAGAAAACATTCTTTTTCTGTTTCGCACTCACTTTCGTATCTTTGTTGTATCTTTGCAGATAAGTTGCAAAAATGTTTGCAACAACAAATAATGAAAAACAAAAAAAGCACAATATGAACTTAGAGAACAGACTCGTAGAGAGTATCGCTGCCGCAATAAAGGAACTTTACGGCCAGCAGATTACAGCAGAGAAAATTCAGTTGCAAAAGACACGTAAAGAGTTTGAAGGCGACTTTACACTTGTGGTATTTCCTTTCTTGTCACTCTCGCGTAAACGCCCCGAAGAGACAGCAGCCGAAATTGGAGATTATCTGACAAAAAACCAGCCCTTGATTGCATCGTACAACGTAATCAAAGGATTCCTTAACGTAAACATAGATTCAAACTATTGGATAGAACTGTTGCAGAAAATAGAGACAACAGAAAAATGGGGAATAACTCCGGTAACGGAAAATTCGCCGTTAGTGATGGTAGAGTACTCATCGCCCAACACCAATAAGCCCCTGCACTTGGGACACATACGCAACAACCTTTTGGGATACGCACTCGCCAACATCATTGAGGCCAACGGCAACCGAGTGGTAAAAACAAATATTGTAAACGACCGAGGCATACACATCTGCAAGTCGATGCTTGCATGGCAAAAGTGGGGAGACGGCGAGACACCCGAGAGTAGCGGCAAGAAAGGCGACCATCTTATCGGAGACTATTATGTGGCATTTGACAAGCACTACAAGGCCGAAATAAACGAGGCTGTGGAAAAGGGAATGACAAAAGAGGAGGCAGAAGCCTCGTCGCCCCTGATGGCCGAGGCTCGCGAAATGCTTGTGAAATGGGAACAGGGCGACGAAGAGGTACGCAACCTATGGAAGACCATGAATGGTTGGGTGTACGAGGGATTCGACGAGACCTACCGCATGTTAGGCGTAAACTTTGACAAGATATATTACGAATCGGACACTTATCTTGTGGGTAAAGAGACCGTACTCGGAGGGCTCGAAAAAGATATTTTCTACCGCCGCGAGGATGGATCCGTGTGGGCCGACCTTACAAAAGAGGGGCTGGACGAAAAACTGTTGTTACGCAGCGACGGAACATCTGTTTATATGACACAGGACATTGGCACCGCACAGCTTCGTTTCCGCGACTACCCGATAGACAAAATGGTGTATGTAGTCGGCAACGAGCAGAACTATCATTTTCAGGTACTCTCGCTACTGCTCGACAAATTGGGATTCTCATGGGGCAAAGGGCTTGTACACTTCTCGTACGGAATGGTGGAACTGCCCGAAGGCAAGATGAAGAGCCGCGAGGGTACGGTTGTAGACGCCGACGACCTGATGCAAGAGATGTTCGACACGGCACGCGAAACATCGGCCGAGCTTGGCGGCAAACTGAACGACCTGACACCCGAAGAGGCAGAAAGCACCATACGCACCATAGGCTTGGGCGCACTCAAATATTTCATGTTGAAGGTGGACGCACGCAAAAACATGCTCTTCAACCCCAAAGAGTCTATTGACTTTAACGGAAACACAGGCCCATTCATACAATACACCTATGCACGCACACGCTCCATCGAGCGTAAGGCAGCCGAGAGTGGCATAAACATTTCAGCCTCGGCAACACCATCGTCGATAAGCGCAAAAGAGCGTTCAATCATACGCATGCTCTACGACTTTCCCGCTGCCGTACGTCAGGCAGGAAGCGACTACTCGCCCTCGGGCATTGCAAACTATGCCTACGAACTTGCAAAAGAGTACAACCAGTTCTACCACGACTTCAGCATACTGCGCGAAGAGGATGCAACACTCAAGGCATTCCGCATACTGCTGACACGCAACGTGGGCAAAGTGATAAAAACCGCAATGAACCTTTTGGGAATAGATGTTCCCGAAAGAATGTAAGAAACTGTTTTAATTTATGTCCCTGAAATTTTTATAGTTTCTAAAATATGGGCAAAAAACGCTATTATGTTGTTTGGAACGGACTCGTCCCGGGTATTTACAGCACTTGGGACGAGTGCCAGACACAGATAAAGGGAGTAAAACAGGCACTTTATAAATCCTTTGCAACCCTTGCCGAGGCCGAACGCGCATACGCCGAGACGCCATATAAATACATTTACGGCGAGAAGAAGGATGAAAAAACAGCAGCCACGATTCCCCCGACGGTTCACAGAAACGCAATAGCTGTGGACGCAGCGTGCAGTGGCAATCCCGGCAAGATGGAGTATCGCGGCGTATACCTTGCAACAGGCGAAGAGATATTTCACTTCGGCCCCATCATGGGCACAAACAACATAGGAGAATTTCTTGCCATAGTACATGGGCTTGCGCTACTCGAAAAACAGAACAGCTCCATACCCATATACTCCGACAGCCGCAACGCACTTCTTTGGATAAAGCAAAAAAAGTGCAAGACCAAGCTTGAACACACCAACGAGACAACAGAAGTCTTTACCATGATTGAGCGAGCCGAACGATGGCTGCAAAGCCATACATACAACAATTTGTTGATAAAATGGGAAACAGCGCAGTGGGGCGAGATTCCCGCAGACTTCGGTCGCAAATAACACCCCACGACAACAAAAAAAATACATCGTACACACAATGAAAGAGCGACTGAAATTCTTAATAAGTTATTTTGTGGCACCCATATTGCTATTCGTTCCGCTCAGGCTGCTTTTTCTTGCCTTGAACGCCGAAAAAAGCTATTGTGCGACAGACTACCTGAATGTAGCTTTTCATGGACTGCAATTAGACATTGCCATAGCCGGGTATATAACAGCCTTGCCATTGTTGGTGTGCATTGCAAGCCTTTTCATCAAATTTCCCATAAAAAAGATACTGTTGCCATACAACATGCTGATGGCCGCAGCCATTGCCCTTGCCTTTATAGCCGACGCAAGCCTTTACCCCTTTTGGGGATTCAAACTCGACGGCACATTCCTGCAATATATCGACTCGCCCGAAAATGCCTTTGCCAGCGTGACAACAGGCTACCTTTTCGTCCGATTCGCACTCTTCATTGCACTTACAACTCTCGTCACCCTTATTTTGCATCGAATAACTCCCGAAAAATTCAATAAGACAAATAAGAAAGTTGCCTCGCTTATAATCTTCATCCTTGCCGGAGGTTTCATATTTCTGGGTATACGCGGCGGAGTAAAAGAATCGACCAACAACGTGGGGCAGGTATATTACAGCGACGACCTTTTCCTTAACCACTCGGCCGTAAACCCCATCTTCAGTTTCATCTACTCGCTGAGCAAAATTCAAGATTTTGGCGACACATATAATTTTTACGACGAAGAGGAGTGCAACACAATATTCGAGACACTCTACACGACCGATGGCACAATAAGCGACACACTTCTTAGAAACACACGCCCCAATATCATAACCATAATTCTCGAGGGCATGAATTCAGTGTTTATCGAAGAGCTTGGCGGCAAAAAAGGAATTGCAAAAAACATGTCACAACTGTGCAAAGAGGGAGTGCTTTTCACCAACTGCTACGCAAACAGTTTCCGCACCGACCGAGGACTTATATGTCTGCTGAGCGGCTACCCCTCGTTCCCACAAATATCAGTGATGAAGTCTCCAATAAAAAGTCAGAGCCTGCCAGCAATCGCAAACTCACTTGCAAAAGCCGGCTACCATAATACATTTTTATATGGTGGAGACATAAACTTCACAAACATGAAAAGTTACATCTATTCAGGAGGGTATAATACACTGATGGCCGACACCGATTTTCCGCACGAAGTGCAAAAAAGCCACCTATGGGGAGTAAGCGACCATATAACATTCGACACACTCTGTTCCATCGTAGACCGACAGCCGAAAGATAGAAATTGGCACATAAGCTACCTCACACTCAGCAGTCACGAGCCATGGACAGTACCACACAACACCATTCCCGACGATGAAATTGCAAATGCCTTTGCTTACACTGACTCGTGCCTTGGAACATTTGTCGAAAAGATGAAAAAGAGTGAAGCATGGGACAATCTGCTCATTATATGTGTGCCCGACCACGCAGTAACATGCTACCCGCGTAACGCCGACCGTACAAACAAACAACTGAACCACATTCCATTGCTGATGCTCGGTGGCGCAATAAAAGAGCCTAAACGGATAGAGGCACTATGTAACCAGACTGACCTTGCGGCAACACTTATGGCACAAATGCAACTGCCGGCCGAGGACTATAAATTCAGTCGCAACATTTTGAGCCCCGCCTATAAATACCCGTTCGCCTACCACACATACAACAACGGACTGCAATTTATCGACTCGACAGGATTTTCTATGCTCGACCTAAACTCGGGCACCATACTGAAAGAAGAGCCGGCAGACAGTGCGCACAACCGTCTGAAGAGAGCAAAAGCCATATTGCAAAGTACATACAACGATTATAAGAACCGATGAATATGCGAAAGGAAAAAGCCACCCTGCCCCTGCCCGTTGCCTTCACATGCAATATTGCACTTGCGTATGCGGTACTGATGTTGTGCCGAGTAATATTTTTGGCCGTGAACCACGACCTGTACTCCGACAGCCTTGCAACCAACAGCATGGAGGATATATTGCGCGGTTCGCTGCTCTTTGACACAGCCGCCGTATGCTATCTGAATATTCCTTATATATTGGCGCTACTGCTACCGTTACACTATAAAGAGGGACGTTTCACACAAAACCTCACACACATTCTATACACCACAGGCATCGCAGTGGGAGTAATATCAAACTTTGCCGACTGTGTATACGTGCCCTTTACAGGACGCCGCAGCACATGGTCGGTGTTCAACGAATTTTCGAACGAAGGCAATATTTCGAAAATAATAGGCGTGGAACTTGTGAATCATTGGTACCTTACCCTCGGCGCAATTCTTATAATATGGATAGCATATAAGCTCTACCGTCCGGCAAAAGGATGCGAAAAATGCAGTTTGAAAAGTTACTACATCACCCGAACAGCAACACTGCTGGTAGTTGCCCCGTTGCTTATATTCGGCATACGCGGAGGAATGGGCAAACACATACGCCCCATAACCATCAGCAACGCCAACCAATATGTAAACAACCCGACCGAAGCTGTCATTGTGCTTAACACCCCCTTCTCGATGATAAGAACAATAAGCAACAGCCCGTTTAAAGAGGTAAAATATTACTCGCAACAAGAGCTTGAAAATTTATACTCACCCCTGCACACTCCGGCAAGCGACAGCACATTCGCAAAAAAAAATGTAGTGGTGTTTATTCTCGAAAGTTTCGGTAAGGACTACATAGGGGCATACAATCCCGAGCGTGAAACAGCGTCGCTGACCCCATTCCTCGACTCACTGATAACAGAGAGCCGCACATACGCCTATTCCTATGGCAACGGCCGAAAAAGCATAGACGGAATGCCATCGGTGTTGTCGAGCATCCCCATGTTTGTGGAACCATTCTTTGTAACCCCCGCCTCGCTCAACCACGTTAGCGGCATTGCCGGAGAGCTTGCCCGGATGGGGTACAACACTGCGTTTTTTCATGGCGCACCCAACGGCTCTATGGGCTTTCAGGCATTTGCACGCGCCACAGGCTACCGGAAATATTACGGATTGGACGAATTTAATATTGCAAAAAACGGCAACAGCGACAAAGATTTTGATGGCACATGGGCTATATGGGACGAGCCCTTCTTTGAATATTTTGCCGCCACGATGGACACAATAAAAGAGCCTTTTGCAACAACCATGTTCAGCGCATCGTCGCACCACCCCTTCCGCATACCCGAAAAGTACCGGACGACTATCCCCGAGGGAGAACTGCCCATACACAAATGTGTCACATACACCGACAAGGCACTGCGCGCATTTTTCGATAAAGCAAAGAAGAGCGATTGGTTCAAAAATACACTTTTTGTAATAACAGCCGACCACTCCAACCAGACAAACGACGAACGCTACAAAACAGTAGCAGGCACATTTGAAGTACC
>CAZXIQ010000103.1:0-6787 GCA_964640785.1 uncultured Bacteroidaceae bacterium
TATTCAACTAATTATAATATATATCACGCGCCACTTTTGGCATCATTACCTTTTTTTATTGGGAAAATATTTATTGTCTTTTTATTTACCATTCCTCTTTAAAGCGGCTTGTCACAACTTTTATGGCAATCTGTTCGTCCCCTCCACGTAGCTTTACGCTGTTCATCTTAAGGTCGTGTGTGAAACTTACAATGTTTCCGTTGCTGTTTGTTGTTGTGGTTACCGGGATAAGCACAACTTTGTTCCAGTCGGGGTTTTTACTTTCCCAGTCGGGGTCGTTGGCAATGCCCTTTTCGTATTCGTCGTGACAGTAATTTATCAGTCGCGATATATTGTTAAATACGTATCGGTTGTATGTGCTGTTGAAATTAGAATAGAATGATGTGACGTTGTTGCATGTGTTGTTCTTTAAAAAGAAATTGTACATGTCACTCTTTCTCACCATAAGAAGTACCGACGGCACACTGTATTTATATTGATAATCGCTTTTTTGATTATATCGTGTGAATGTTATTCTCGCAAGGTTTAACGTATCTGTGCTTTCGGCAATTTCTGTGATGGGCAGCTCCACTTCGGTAAAAATGCCGGCCGGCGTTTTAAGATATGTGCATGAATTGTCGTTGATGAGCGGTTGCAGGTTGCCATTGTCGAATTTGTTTACTTGCAGAACCTCTTTTGTGGACGAGAATGTTGCTATTGCTGTCACCAATGAATCTTTCTGTCCGCTTGCACCTGTTATATATTGTTGAAAATATAGGTTTATACGTGCCATGCTCACATAGATGACAGTGCCGTCGCCTTGGGTGCTTTTTACATATAGTCCTTTTAATATATTCGAAATGAAATTCTCGGAATTTGCGAAATACTCTTTTCCAATAGAGTCACCCGCTGCGTTTGTTTCGTAATACTTTTGTATGAATCTGTTTCCTAATTCGCGTGGTAGTTCTATTGTGATGCTGGGGGTGTAGTCGTCGCTGATTTTTATTGAATCGGCTATTGCGTAGTCTATTGCGCAATATGTTTTTTCGGCAATGGCCTCGCTTTGTGCGTCGTAAAATTCTTCAGGGTTAATGTTTGTGTAGTAGGGCACACCCTCTTCCAGTGTTTTATTAAGTTCGTAAACTTCGCACTTCATGCTGTTGAGCGAGTCGCCAAAATAGCTGTTGTAGAATAATTTGAGTTCTATTCTGTAAGCGCTGTCACCCACTACGCCCTCTGCCGGAAAACCATAGTCTTCGACACAGTTGAATTGTGCCATAAAGTCCGATGAAAATATGGTGCCGGTTTCCGGGTCGGTGTATTTTCCCAGATAGACACGGTTGGTGCTTGCCAAAATAGAGTCGTTTGCCAAGATAGAACGGCTCTTGGCATAAAATGTCATTGTGTCAATATCCATTGCGTCTCCGGCGGGAACAATGCTGCTACCCAGCATTTCTGTGTTGTCGTCGCAGTTCGTAAATGCAATGGCGGATATTAACGTTGCTAAAATGAAAAGAAAATGTTTCATGTAAATGGTTATCAGAATTTATCATAAAACTCGTTACATGCGTTGGCGTAGTTGTCGGCATCCTGATAAGCTATTACGGGCTTGCCAAGCTCGTTGGCGAATGCTATCAGTGATTGGGGTATGTTTGGTGAATTCAAAATTACGCCGTCGCTGTATCTTATCGCGAGCTTTGCCAACTCTTCGTAGGTGATGGGCTTATTGACCTCCTCTACCAGTGAGTCGAGCATGTCTTTGTATAGTAGCTTTTTGGTGAAATTGTCATCAAGCGGATTTTTAAAATTTGTATCGTACAAAGAGAATATAACTTTTGAGTCGCGGAAAGATGGCTCTTCGCTATATGCGCTTTTTATGTACAAAGGAACTAATGCTGATATCCATCCGTGACAATGGATGACGTCGGGGCACCAACGAAGTTTTTTCACTGTTTCCAATACACCACGTGCAAAGAATATTGTGCGTTCGTCATTGTCGCTATATTCGTTACCGTCGGCATCTTCGGTCATCAATCGATTCTGGAAATAATCATCGTTGTCGATAAAGTAGACCTGCATCCTTGCTGCTTGCAACGATGCAACCTTTATGATTAACGGATGGTCGGTCTCGTCGATTATAAGGTTCATGCCCGAGAGACGTATCACTTCGTGCAACTGATTGCGTCTTTCGTTTATAAAGCCCCATTTTGGAGTAAATATTCTTATCTCGCGGCCACGCTCCTGTGTGTCCTGTGGTAATGTTCGACCGATGTTTGCTATTTCGGATTCCGGTACAAAGGGTGTGATTTCTTGTGTAATAAATAAAATTCTGTTTGCTTTCATTTTGTTGGTGCCATGCGAATGTAGTCCGTGGCTCTGCAAAGGTATTGAAAAATCGGAAGATAAGCAAGTTTGTTTGCGGAATAAAGTTGCAGTTTTAGTTTATTAAACATTTTATAACTGCCTTTTATTTGTTTGCTTTTTGCTTGGAAGTAAAAATTGATAAAAAGATTTTGTTTCTTTTATTTCGTAATATCCTTAATTGTTTGTTACTTTGCACGCGATTTTTAATAAATGAAAGTTGAGGATAGGTTGCGAATATTTCTGTTTCGTTTACTTTCCTTTGTTAATAAATTATTGAAAATGAAAATAATTAGTGTAATTTCGGAACTTCAGAAAGAACTTTCTGTGCAGCGTGATGCTGTTAAAAGTATAGGTTTTGTCCCTACGATGGGTGCGTTGCATCAGGGACATGCGTCACTTGTTAAACGTTCGGTTGCCGAGAATGATGTTACTGTTGTCAGTGTTTTTGTCAATCCCACTCAGTTTAACGACAAGAACGACTTGAAAAATTATCCACGTAATTTGCAGGCCGATTGTGAACTTCTTGAGGCTATTGGTGCAGATATTGTTTTTGCCCCCGAGGTCGAGGAAATGTATCCCGAGCCCGATACACGTGTCTTTAGTTTTGCACCTCTCGATACGGTGATGGAGGGTGGCTGTCGCCCCGGGCACTTCAACGGTGTTGCGCAGATTGTGAGCAAACTTTTTTATGCTGTTGCGCCCGACAAAGCATATTTCGGCGAAAAGGATTTTCAGCAGCTTGCCATAATCAGGGAAATGGTAAGACAACTTGATATTAAGGTTGATATTGTAGGTTGTCCCATTGTGCGCGAGTGTGACGGACTTGCACTCAGCAGCCGTAACATGTTGCTTTCCGACGAGGAGCGCGAGCGTGCGCTGACAATTTCCCGTACACTTTTTGCCAGCGTCGAGTATGCGGCCTCTCACACACTTGCCGAGACAAAAAGTTTCGTCGAGGAAGAAATAAATGCGACCGAGGGCTTACAGCTTGAATATTTCCAGATTGTCGATGGCACCACTCTGCAAGAGGTAAAAGAGTGGAGCGACAGTGATTACATTGTTGGTTGCATTGCTCTTTTCTGTGGCAAAATAAGACTTATAGATAACATCAAATACAAGGAGGTGAAATAAAACTCACAATTATGCTGTTGCAGATGTTAAAATCGAAATTGCATTGCGTTACTGTTACCGAGGCCAACCTTAATTACATGGGCAGCATTACCATTGACGAGACATTGATGGAGGCGGCCGGGCTTCTCGAAGGAGAAATGGTGCATGTGGTAAATAATAATAACGGTGAACGCATTGTTACCTATATAATAAAGGGTGAGCGCGATTCGGGTGTAATATGTTTGAATGGTGCGGCAGCCCGTAAATTTCAGCCCGGTGACGTGGTGATAATCATGGCTTATGCCTCTATGACCCCCGAAGAGGCTCGTGAGTTTAAGCCTAAAGTGGTTATTCCCGACAAGCGCACAAACAGTTTGGTCAAGTAGCATCTTAATAGTCAATAAAAAAGGAATCGGAACACCATTGAGGCGTTCCGATTCCTTTTTTATTGACTATTTGCAATAGTTTACAACTTTAAAGTTGGTAATCTTACTCTTGAATTTTCCGGCCTTTGCCAGCGGGAAGACAAGTGTGCGCACATAGTTCATCTTGTCTTTTCCATCTTTGTTGAAGTAGAGAATCTGTCTGTTCATCTTTTCAACCAATTTGCCATTTACATAAAGGCTGGTGCTATGCTGGTCACCACTTATGGCAATGTTTGCCTTTTCGCCGGGGAACAGACGATATTTGAATCGGTTAAGATAGCCATCGCGTGAAAAGCCCATCATTCCCGATACAGGGTCGTTAAGGTAGAACACAGCGTCCTTGCTGCGGAAAAGTTCGGTACCTGCTGTTTCGTCTGCTGCAACAATGTCGAAACTGACAGTGTAGGCAAAGCCAATCTCTTCAATGTCTGTAATAGTCTCGGGTTTCAGCGTAGCAAGTTTCAGAATGTCGCGTTCGCCGCCTTTGAAACGTCCGGCTATTCTGATGCCGGGAGCGTCGCTCAGTGTAAGGCGTGCTTTGTCAAAATCCTCGTATGCGGTCTGCGGCTTTTCGCCTGTCCACATTTTCACCGAAAGTGTCTGCATGGCGGGGTATACGCGGTAGTGTATGTCTTTTGTGCTTATACCGTTGCCTGCGTGGTCGTTCCAAACAGCGAACATTCCTCCCTTAATCTGCGGGTGGCGCTCCTCGAACTTTTGATTGCCAATTTGTGCAGGTGTCCAGCTTTCGTAAAGGAATTTACAATTAAGAAAGTCGTAATAATATCCCGCTGCGGGCACAATGTATAAATATCCGTCGGGGATGCTTATAAGGTCGTAGCCCTGTTTAATCATTTCTGTGGGGTCGGCATACCCGTTGTACCAAGCGTTCATAAGCACATTTTTCGATTTTACGGGTGTCTCGCCTTGTGCATGCGTCAATGCTCCCCACACGCAGGCCTGTTTGCCGTAGCTCTCGACAAGTTTTATATAATGGTCGGTAAATGAGCGGAATTTCTCTACAACATCTTTTTTGCGATTGGAATATTCGTCGGTGCCTATGTGTACACGTTTGCCCATAAATACGGGATTTTCGCCACTGAGGTATTCATCGTAAAGCGAGTCGAGGAATGTGTATGTCTCTTTTTTGAAAAGGTCAAGATGGTCCATGCCATACTCTGTGCTGCCAAGTTCCGGACGGTAGTGGCTGAATGCCAATGAGTGTGCCGGAGCGTCTATTTCGGGAATAATCTCTACTCCCAAACTGTCGGCAAGTAATTGCAATTCTATAAATTCCTTTTTTGTGTAATATCCGTCACGCGCTGTAAGCCCGGGGAAGTAGTCACTCTCTAAACGAAAAGCCGAGGGGGTCTTGTTCCAATCGTGTTCGAAGTATTGCTTGAATCCATTGTCGTTAAGATGTATTTGCAGGGTGTTCATCTTGTAGTATGACATGAATTTTACATAGTCGCGAACAAAGTGCATGGGAATAAACTTGCGTGCGCAGTCGAGCATGAATCCTCGCATTTCGTAGTCGGGGTAGTCGCGTATAGTGCCTTTGGGTATGCTCTGTCCGCTATTTTGTTCGGCAATTTGCAGAATTGTTCTGGTAGCCCACAGCACACCTTCGGCAGCGGGTGCAGTAATCTCTATTTTATCACCTATTTTAATGTTGTACCCCTCTTTGTTCAGTTTTTTGTCTTTTTTGATGTTAAGTACAATGTCGCCTTTTTTGCTCTTTCCGGTTGTGACGGTGGGCTCGATGTGGAACATCGATTTATAGTCCTTGGCAAACTGGCAAGCGATTTTTTTCAGTCCCTCTTCTTTCTCGGGGTAGACAATGCGCATTGTCTCTTCTGGGGTAAATGTTCCTTTGCCTCCTTTCCATTCACGTAATTCGGGAATTACAAACGGTTTTTCGTTTGTTTGTGCTATTGCATGCTGGCTGACAAGCGTGCTTGCAATGAATAATAATGTAAATAAGATGTGTCTCATGGCTACGATGTTATTACTTGCATTACTGCTCCGCAAGTGTATGTACTTACGGAGCAGCAATGTAACTATGGTTTTGTATTTATTCCAATGTTATAAGTACAGCTCCGTCGGCTACTGTTTCACCTTTGCTTACTGCGATTGATGCAACTTTTCCGTCGCGGTCGCTGTTTATGTTGTTTTCCATTTTCATGGCCTCGAGAATGGCTACTGTCTGGCCTTTTGAAACAGCGTCGCCAACATTTACTTTTATGTCGATGATAACTCCGGGCAGAGGAGTTTTTATTGCATATCCGCCGGCTGTGTTAGTTGCTGCGGGAGCGGGGGCTGCTGCCGGTGCAGCTGCGGGCTTTGCCGGTGCGGCTGCGGGCTTTGCTACAACAACGGGTTTCGGTGCCTCGGGTTTTTCCCACTCTACGTTATATGCTACTCCGTTTACCTCTACTTGTGCGGTAGTTTCATTTACTTCGTTTATGGTAACGTTGTAATTTTCTCCGTTTATTTTGTATTTGTATTCTTTCATGATGTTTACGATTTATAAAATTATAGTTGGTTGTTCCAATATTTGTTCACGTAGGTGATGGTGAGTATTCCGCTCTCTTCGTCGTGAACGTTGTCGCCGCAGTATGTGCTCAGCGCCATGGTGATGGCTGCTACTACTGCGTTGTCGATGTTTGTATTTTCGTTCTCTTTCATGGTTGTATGTATTAAAGAGGTATATTGCCGTGTTTCTTTTGTGGTAGTCCTTGACGTTTGCTCTCGAGCTGTGCAAGGGCACGTATTACGCGGAAACGTGTGTTGCGAGGCTCTATTACGTCGTCAATGTATCCATATTTTGCAGCTTGGTAGGGGTTAGCAAACAAATTGTTGTATTCTGCCTCTTTTTCTGCTTGCAGGGCTTTGGGGTCTTCGGCTGC
>CAZXIQ010000104.1:0-6746 GCA_964640785.1 uncultured Bacteroidaceae bacterium
TGCGGAATTAAATTCATTTAATAGATAATGCTTGCAGCAAACGGTCGCGCAATGCGCGGGTTGCGAACAGCAAGCATTGTCAACGTACCGCTAATATATTTCAAACATGCTCGCACTGTTTCCTGTATACGGCAGGGATTTACGCTCGCTCGCTTACGGTGCCGGTTGCTTTTTTAAGATTACCATTGGCAACCATTATAGCAAAAGTAATTTTAAATCCTCAGCACTGTCTGAATCACAGTGAGCCACCGGGCAGGTTTAAGGGCCATTGTATGAGTGTCTTCTCTCCCCTTGTTAAAAATTGATAGCCTCGATGATTCGCTTCACCTCTTTGGGGTCGGTCTCTTTTCGTGCAAATTCGTCGTTGTCGGTATTTCCCATGCTTACACCGTTGTGGCGATAGAGCATTCTGCTGCCCACATTGGCACGGGCCGATGCATGTATCTCGTGTGCTCCGCTTGCATGTAATATTTTTGCTGCATTGCCGGCATTTACTCCGCATCCGGGCATAATGGATATGCGTCCTTCAGCCTTTTCCACTAATTTCTTTAGCAGTTCTATTCCATGCTCGGCTGTTGCTGCCTGCCCCGATGTGAGTATTCTGTTGCAACCAAGTGAGATTATCTGTTCCAATGCGGTAAAGGGGGCGCGGCACATATCGAATGCCCTGTGAAATGTGATGTTCATGCCCTGTGCTGTCTCTGTAAGTTGTTGGCACACAGCAATGTCAACCTCTCCTTCGGCGGTAAGTGCACCTATTACCACGCCGTCGGCACCAAGCTCTTTTGCTGTCATTATGTCGTTTACCATGCACGCTGTTTCCTCTTTGTCGTAGAGAAAATCACCGCCTCGCGGACGTATCAACACATGCAGGGCTATTCCTTCTATCTTGCGGGCTTCGCTAATGAGCCCTGCCGAGGGTGTTACTCCGCCAATTTCCAACGCTGCACACAACTCTGCACGTTGCGCTCCGCCGTTGCGTGCCGAAACAACACTTTCTACACTTCCGGTACATACCTCTAATATATTGTACATATTGAGCCGCTTCTTATTTTGTTATAAGTTCTATAATATAGTCGGTTCCTTCGGGTGCCTTGTCGAATATGAGTGTTATGCCCTGCTTGCTTTTCTTGTATTTTACAGGTTGTTTACCGTCGTATGTAAAGGCTTTCTTCACTTTGCATTGCAGTGGTAGGAACAATTCTGTCTCTTTGCAATCGAAAATATGAATAAACAACCGGTTGCCTTTTCTTGTAGTCACACCCCAATCTTGTACGGGTATGTCGCCGGCTGTTGTTCCGTAGATTGTTTCGCCATATTTGCTTGTCCACTTGCCCATCTCTTTCAGGCGTTCTATGGCTGCGGTCGGTAATTCACCGTTGGGTTGTGGCCCTACATTTAGCAACAGGTTGGCTCCTTTGCCTGCAGTACTTACAAGGTAACGGATAAGGGTTTCGCTACTTTTATAATTTTGGTCGATAATCTTATATCCCCACATGCCATTCATTGTCTGGCAGGTCTCCAGTGGCAGGCGGCTTATATCCTGTCCCGAAAGTCCTGCTTTATTCTCGCCGGGAAGGTCGCGCTCGAATATCTGAATATCTTCGCCCTCGTGCGGGGCAAGGTGGTGGTTGTTACCGACAAGGCATGCGGGTTGCAGTTTATGTATAAGTGCATATTGCTGTGGCAACTGCCAATCGAAAGGAATGCTGTCTTGGTCGTGGTCCCAATGGCCGTCGAACCAGATGGCACCAATCTCTCCGTAGTTGGTGAGCAGTTCGGTAAGCTGTAGGTTCATGAATGAATAGTACGCCGGCCAATTTTCTTTGCTCTTGTCGCGCCCGGTTACGGTGGTCGCGGTGCGCCCCAAAGGATAATCTTCGCGTGTCCAATCGATGTGTGAGTAGTAAAGATGCAGTTTTATGCCCTGTCGGTGGCACTCGTCGGCAAGTTCCTTTATAACATCACGTCCGAACGGTGTGGCATCCACAATGTTATATTCCGATTGCTCGGTATCCCACAGCGAGAAACCGTCGTGGTGGCGGCTTGTGAAGCAGATATATTTGGCACCGGCCTCTTTAATGGCCGAAACCCACTCTTTGGCGTCGAAACGGTGAGGATAGAAGGCGTCGGCCGATTTTGCATATTCGTCGACATTCAGTCCGGCATTCTGTAAGTACCATTCACCTTGAGCAAACATGCTGTAAAGGCCCCAATGAAGGAATATTCCAAACTTGCTGTCGGCAAACTCCTGACGTGCTTTCAGGTTCTCGGCGGTTGGTGTATATACGTTTTCTTGTGCCACAATGCTATGGGCAAACAACAATGATGTGAGTGCAAACGATAGGATTCTTTTTTTCATCTCTGTTTGTTTTGTGGTTAATATAGTTTTTGTTTGTGTTATAGGGTTTCCAAAGATAATCATAGGTTTCGAAATCGGCAAATTATTTTGCCGATTAGCTGTTATGACGTACCTTTGCAGAAGTAAGAATGGTGCGCGTTGCCATTCCAAGGCAAATATCATTTGCAAGTATATGATAAAACAGATGAAGAACATATTGGGCCATATTATCGATGCCGTAACGGCACCGATAAGGAACAACGGAATATTCTATGTTTCGATGTTTGCCCTGTTTGCCATATCGGCGCTCTTTGTGCTTTATTATGGCAGCAGGGCGGCAGTAGGCCTCGAAATCTTCTTCGAACTCTACATCCTCGCCCTGCTCGTCTACATAACGCCGGCCTGCCTGCGAAAGCACGTGAAACGGTTGCTGTTTTTTCTTTTTTTTGTGATAGGCGTGGTCGATATGCTCTCTTTTGTAGCTATGGGAGCAGCGCTCTCGCCCAACATCCTCACCACCTGGATGCAGACGAATTCCAATGAGGCTTCCGAGGCCGTTGTATCCTACTTCGGTCGCGATATTCTGTTCTCGCCAGTGATACTCTTTTTCCTGTTGCCGTTCGCTGTTATTATACTGAAACGAATCGGGTTCCGCATAGGCAGGCGTCTTTCGGCCATATTGGCGGCTGTAACCGTTGTTTCGTTTATTTATGGCTACGAGAACAAGGTATATATATGTCGCACGCATATGCTTGACGGCGATGACACGATGGTGGAGGTGTGCGACTACAAAAATATTTCGCGCGAATATCTGCCGCATTATCGGTTGCTCTATTCCCTTAAAGAATTGAATAGATTCTCGGGTATGCTCGACGGTTTGGAAAAGAATATCCGAATGGCAACCATCGATTCGTGCAGTCATAAATCGCCGCTCATAGTGCTTGTCATAGGGGAGAGCTATAACCGGCATCATGCGTCGCTGTATGGTTACGACAAGCCAACGACGCCGCGCCAGTCGGAACGTTTTAACAGCGGAGGCCTCTATCGCTTCAACGATGCGGTTGCCTCGTACAACCTCACATTCAAGGCGTTTCAGAATATGTTGTCGCTGTACGATTACGATAAGCCGGGCAGTTGGTACGAATATCCCTTGCTCACCACACTGTTCAGGAAGGCCGGCTACAAGGTGGGCTTCTTTTCCAATCAGTTCTGCCTCGATAAAAGGGCCTCATTCAGCGAGGTTGTCGACGATATTTTCATAAACAATGAACGGTTGAGTCCTTTGATGTTCGACGAACGCAACCCTCTGACCATGCAATACGACTTGGAACTGATTGGCGAGTATGACAAACGTTGCGTTGGTAAATGGGACGGGCCGCAACTGGTTATATTCCATCTGATTGGTATGCATGCCGATTTTTCGAAAAGATACCCGTCGGAATATGCACTGTTCGGTGGCGATGATTACCGTCGCACCGATTTAAACGACAAAGAGAGGCAGACGTTGGCCGAATACGATAATGCCATCCTCTACAACGACTTCGTCCTGGATTCCATAATAAACCTTTTTGACAACCGGGAGGCGGTTATAATTCACTGCCCCGATCATGGCGAAGTGGTGTATGATAATTCCACGCTCTTCGGCCGTAAACTCTATTTTTCCAAGGATGTTGTTGTGCCGCAGTTCGATATTCCTTTCACGATATATTGCTCACCGCTGTATCGGCAGAATCATGGCGATATATGCGATATGATTGAGCGCTCTGTCGACCGACCGTTTATGACCGACGATTTGTCGCATCTGCTGCTTTACCTTGCGGGAATAGAGTGTGCGTGGTACGAGGATGAGAGAAATTTAATAGGTGACAAGTATAATGAAGAGCGCGTGAGACGAATTTGTGGTGAGGTGGATTATGATGTATTATGTGATTGATTATAATATTATAGATTATGGAACTGAATTATAACGGAATAATTATAGGTGTGCTTACATTCCTCGTGATTGGGCTGTTTCACCCTCTTGTGATAAAAGCCGAGTATTATATCGGCGTAAAAAGCTGGTGGCTCTTTCTTTTTTTAGGTATTGTGTCGTTGGCCGCATCGTTGCTTGTACACAATCTTTTGCTTTCTGTTCTGCTTGGGGTGGTGGCATTCTCCTCTTTTTGGAGCATTGGCGAGGTGTTCGAGCAGAAGAAGCGTGTAGAGAAGGGGTGGTTCCCGGCCAACCCTAAAAAGAAGAGAAAAAAATGAGTTTCTCACAGTTATGATATACTGCCGTCTTCTTGCTGCTTCTCTTTATCTTCTGTGGCTATCGATATTCCGTTCAGACGTTTCACAAGCGAGTCGCACACAGCCATGAATGCAGCCCTGTTTAAATCGCTTATGGGCTTCTTTGGTTGCGATTTTATTGTTAGGGGGTTAATGGGCTTGCCGTTCTCGTGTACACGAAAATCGAGGTGTGGCCCGGTAGATATTCCAGTGGAGCCTACATAACCTATTACCTGTTTCTGCTTGACGGCATCACCTATTTTCAGCCCTTTTGCAAAGCGCGACAGGTGCATATATGTGGTTACATAGGTGCTGTTGTGGCGTATCTTAACATAGTTACCGCCACCGCCGGCTTGATATCCCTTTGCTATCACTTTACCGTTTCCTATGGCATAGACGGGCGTTCCGGTTGGTGCTGCATAGTCGACACCATGATGAGCGCGGTAGCGTTTCAATACAGGGTGGAAGCGGCTGTTTGAGAAACGTGACGAGATACGATAGTAATCGAGCGGTGCTTTAAGGAACGCACCTTCGAGGCTGTTTCCGTCGGCGTTGTAGAAGAGTTCCTCTTCGTCCTGTACAAACGGTATCGCATATACGGTGCTGTCCGATGCACAGAACGATGCTGCCAATATGCGATAATTATTCATCGGCTTATCCTCGACATACTCTTGTGCATACATCAAACGGAATTCGTCGCCTTTCTGAATACCGAAAAAGTCGACCGACCAACCGAAGATGTGCGACAATTCCACTGCAAGCAACGGCGATGCTCCGCTCTTTTGCATATCTACCCAGAGCGAGGTGCTTACGGTGCCGGCTACTTCGTTCTCGTGCCACCTCGATGGGTTTTCGCCGCGTGTGGCTGTATAGTTGTTTGCAATGTCGAATGTTATATACTCTTTGGCACTCTCTTCGTAGACAAAATATCGCGGTGTTGCTGTGCTGTCCCTCTCGTTTATAAAGGCACAGGCTCTGCCCGGGCGCATTTTGCGAACATCGAAAACAGTGTCGGGGCATTGCGCAAGGTCATATACCTGTTGTGCCGTAAATCCATGCTTCATAAGCAGCTCGGCCAATGTCTGGTGCGGACGTACTGTGTCGTATGTAACGGTAAACTGTTCGATGGGCAATCCGTATTTTATTATTATAGTGTCCTGCGACGCGATGCTGTCGTTTGCTGCTGTATCGGGTGATGTGCCGTTGTTATTGTTTACTACGGGTGACAGCCCCCATACTGCTGCAACAGTCAGGATTGTCAACATTACAATGAGTACTGTTTTCTTCTTGTTATCTATCTGCATGAATATGTGTTTTTCATTCTCTTGTGCAAAAGTAATGATAATCTTTCAAATGTAGGTGTGCTTTTAGAAGTTGTTTGAATTTATATCCTTGAAATTTTATAGGTCTTTTTTAGTATGTTTTTTCATGTTTTAAGGGCGCATAGCGGGCTATGTAACTGCAAAAAAAGAGAAAAACAGGCAAAAAAGAACATAAAAAGGCAAGCATAACTCGCGTATAATGTAAACATAATATTAGAAAGAAATTTAAACAGCTTCTTAGATTTCTTAATAAAAAGAGAGGAAACAGGAGCTGCATTGAAGGCTCCTGTTTCCTCTCTTTTTTATCGCTGCTTGAAATTAAGCCGTTGATTATCTTCTTAATAATCCGAATCTTTTATTTCCTCTGCCATTCTGTTTTGCTTTCATGGGAGAGTTCTCATATATATAATCGTCTTCGTTGGCTACATTCTCGTTGTCGTAGCTGTAATATACATCGTCGTTAATTGTGTATTCATATTCGCCGTAAACTTCGCCGTCGAGATAGAGTGTTGATTTCTCATTGTTTTCAACGGTTACGAGGTTCAAAGTACCGTCTTCGTTCTTTGTATATTAATATTGGCTTGTTATAGTCAGTTCATGGGTGTCGAACTCTACGTCTTCTTCTATGACTGATGTTTTGTATACTCTTGTTTCGGGCAGCAGGTTGGTTGCTTTTCCAAAATAGCCAAGATACAAGAGAATTTCAATATGCTCTCCGAAGTCAAATGTTGTTGCGGGTGTAAATTGGTTGCTTGTGTTTGCCCGGTTCCCGTAAGTGAAAGAGAAACTTGCCGACGATTCTTCTGTAATTCCGT